>JBILGJ010000327.1:0-3551 GCA_044351125.1 Micropepsaceae bacterium | reverse complement strand
ACTCTTCAAGCCGCACCTCGTCCTCTGCCGTCAGCCCGAGGTTCTTGCGCCAAAGTTCCTGGAACACCGGCTGCGTGCAACTGCTTACGCCGGCAAGACAGTCCAGATGGTAGATGAGGTTAGTATAACCGCGAACAGCGATCTCGATGGTGAAGTCGCCACTCTGGATCTGCCGCGTGGTATCAGCATGTGCCGCCACACCGAACCCGAACAAAAGGAACGAAAGGCCGAGGCGAAGCAAGAACGCCCGAAACCGCAAACCGACCGAACCGCAAGGCATGCCCGCACCTCTTAAACACATCAGGGCACCGAGCCCCCGCAAAACGGGTCGACCATCTGCACCCAAGGTGGCCCCGTTACACCAGAAGCGACAGATAGACGAACGAAACGGGCAGGACAAATGAACATTGCGAGAGGTCACCCCCCGCTTGCCAGCAATGCGCAGGAAACCAATTAGCCCCTCGACAAGTGATAGCGGGAACCCGCCCCCGTATCCCCCTCGCAGGCAACACGCCCCGTCGCCACCATGTGCTGCAGGTGCGCCAGCACCGAGCGCGACGCCGCAGGATGAAGCCGCGCATCGACCTCGGAATAGATCACCGGCACCATCTCGGCGATCGTGGAAAGCCCGCGCGCAAGGCAGGCTTCAATCTGCGCCTCGCGGGCGTGCCGATGGGCGATCAGCGCCCGGACGAAGTCATGCGGCCGCGTGATGGGATTGCCATGCGTCGGGTAATAGGGAACCTCGGGCAACGCCAGCAGCTTCCCGAGGCTGTGCAGGTAATCCGCCATGTCCCCGTCAGGCGGGGCAATCACGGTTGTGGACCAGCCCATCACATGGTCGCCCGGAAAGAATGCCTGTGCGCCCGGAACGGAAAAGCAGACATGGTTGGACGTATGGCCGGGTGTGTAGACCGCTTCGAACGTCAAGCCGCCGACGGTCACCCGCTCGCCATCGCCTAGCTGCACGTCGGGCACATAGGAACGATCGCCCCCTTCCTCCACATCCACGCCATCGCCATGCCGTCCGGAACCATGCGGCCCGCATCCCATCACGACGGCCCCCGTGGCGGCTTTCAGGGGCGCCGCGGCCGGAGCGTGGTCATTGTGCGTATGCGTGACAAGGATATGGGTGATCGTCTCGCCCTTTGTCGCCTCAAGGATGGCCTTCACATGGTCATCCAGCGCCGGACCCGGATCGATAACGGCAACCTGCCCCCGGCCCACGATATAGGTTCCCGTTCCGTGAAACGTGAAGGGATTGGGGTTGCGCGCCAGCACGCGGCGTATGCCGGAAGCAACCTCGACGCTTTCGCCATAGGCTGGGGAATAGCTGCGGTCAACCGGCAGGACCGGCAGGCTAACGCCCAGGTCAGCAGCGCGCATCATGTCACCGATTTACTTCGGAAGGGCTGCAAGGAACTTCCGGATGCGATCGGCATTCTTCCCCAGGTCCGACTTGCCCACGCGCGACATCGAGCGAATGTCGAGCCTTGAGCCGCCGGTTTCCTCCGCGACGATACGGATCACCACGTCATCCTTGAACCCGAACCAGAGCGTCGTGTCGGTAGCCTCGATGCGACCTTCGTCGCGCGACGTCGCAACGATCTCCCATCCCTGCGCCTCGGCAGCAGCCAGCGCCTGATCAAACAGCTCGCCCTTCGGAAGCGGACTGCGGAAGGTCTGTATGTCTGCATAGGCCTTCTGCTGCTCGGCAGGATCGGTCGCATAGTCGACACCGTTCGGCGCATCTGCGCGCAACGGCGCGATCGCCACGAAGGCGGGCGGAGCGGCTGTATCCGTCGTGATGTCATGGATGAATGGCAGGCGCTGGGCCGTTGAACGCATCGAGATCGGAACCATGGCCGCCGAAACGGCCAGAAGCGTGCCAATCACCACAAGCACAAGCCCTCGCCCCGACCGCGTGACAGCCGCAATGACGACCCAGATCACCGCAAGCAGCAAGGTAAGCCCGGCGGCATAGGTGCCGAACATCATCAAGGGCAGCGCCTGTTGCAGGGACACGCCGGCGAAGCGATACAGGGGGCCCGCGCCGCCGATCAGCAGCGCTGCCAGGAAACCTGCCACCAGGGCAAGCGGTGCAACGGGAATGCGGGAAAGTGTCTGCATCATGCGCGTGGCGGCTCCGCGTGTTGATCACTGGAACCTGACGGAGAGGTTTCCCCCGGCAGGCGTATTGGGCCCCACCCACCTCGCCAAACTGGCTCGATTGTCAGGCGTGGCCACGGACTTGTATAGCAGTCTTCGGGGAAAACGCGAAACATGGGTTCACGAACATGACAGTGATGATACGCGGCGTGATGGCTCTGGGAGCGCTTCTGGTGGCGGTGCCTGCGCAGGCCGACGACGAAAAGACAAGACCCGAAATTCCAACCTGCGCCCAGCCACTTGGCGCAATCACGATCGTCGATGGCGATCGCCGGGGATGGACGGTGTACGACCTTCAGTCACCGCAGAAGCTGCTCAAGCTCTACGTCCAGAAATCCGGCTGCTTCACCCTCGTCGACCGCGGCGCCGGCTTCGACGCGGCCCAGCGCGAGCGCGAGCTCGAATCGCAAGGCACCCTTCAGCGCCGCTCCAATGTCGGTGGTGGCCAGGTTCGCGCTGCCGACTACGTGCTCGTGGCGGAAGTCGTGGCCGCTGAACGCGACACCGGCGGCTCGGCCGTCGGCGGCATCATAGGCGGCATCGTGGGTGGCTCGGTCGGCGGTGCAATCGGTGGAGGACTGCGTACCCGCGACCTCGAGGCGCAAGCCATCCTGTCGATCACCGACGTGCGCACCTCTGAAACCAGGGCCGTGACAGAAGGCCAGGCCAAGAAGACAGACGTCTCATTCGCGCTCGGCGCCGGCGGCGGTGGCTGGGGCGGCTGGGGTGGCGTCGTGGGCGGCGGCTACGAGAACACACCCATCGGTCAGGTCGTCTCGCTGGCCTTCCTCGATGCCTTCAAGCAGATGGTTGGCCAGCTCGGCGCGCTGCCTGCCGACGCAAAGGCCGCAGCGCCAGAGCGCGCCTATCAGACGATCCGCGCAACCAAGATGCGCAAGTTCCCGGATCCGGGCGCCACTGTGGTACGCAACCTTGATGCAGGCATGCGCCTCTATCCGCTCGGCGAGAAGGACGGCCAGTGGTGGAAGGTCGAGGACGAGAACGGCAACCAGGGCTGGGTGAAGAACACCGACCTCGAGCCGCTGCGCTAGAAACCCGAACCTCAAACAGGCAAAGGGCGCAGTCCCCGCGGACTGCGCCCTTTTGATTTTGAAAGCGAAGGGGCGTCAGGCCGTCGGCAGCTTGTAGTCCTTGAACTGGTCGCGCAGGGCCGTCTTCTGCATCTTGCCGGTCGCCGTCAGCGGGATCTCCTTCACGAACTGCACGTCGTCGGGCATCCACCACTTGGCAATCTTGCCCTCGAGATACTTCAGCACGGCCTCCTTCGTGACGTCCGCGTCGGGCTTTTTGACCACGATCAGCAGCGGCCGCTCGTCCCACTTGGGGTGCACCACGCCAATGACAGCTGCCTGGGCAACACC
>JBILGJ010000268.1:0-4307 GCA_044351125.1 Micropepsaceae bacterium | reverse complement strand
TGCGTCGGGTTGCGAGGTCGCTTGAAGTGAAAAGGCTGCCTCGATCGGAGACGGGAGGGATTGTTGGGTTCCGGTCGAACCCGATGAGAGGGGCGCAAACTCGAGGGGCACGTCTGCCTTGTGCGACGGGACTGCAAAGGCCGGTGCGCCGGTCCCGCCACCGTCCTGCTGCGAGAGCAAGGCGGATGCCGAGGGTTTCGATATCTGAGACACAACCGTTGGTGCGAGCAGGGAGGCGACGACGCTGTTTAGTTCGTTGTTGCGCGTAATGCTGGTCATGTGTCTCTCGTTCGAAAGCAGGTTGTGATCGGCGCTGCGCCCGGGGCTACCAGGCGGAAGGTTCATTCAATGTCACGGGTTACCAAGGACCGGTTGATCCCCCGCCCCCGGGTTTGCTGGCGCTTCCCCGGATGCCGCAGATCAAATTTCGGGCTGAATTCCCGCAGCCCGAACGTAAACGAGACGAGAGCAACCGTCGATTGCCGTTACCTGCACAAACCCGTGATTGATGCCTTTCGACCGCCAAATTGGCCGGCGTGTCACTTCCCGAATACATAAACTTGCCCTCAAACAAGGTGTTGTTCCCCCAGGGGTGGTAGGGGGAAGGCAGGAATGCCCGAATGGCGGGAACTCCCTTCCCTTGCTTGATTGTTTGCATCGTGCAGCACCGGTAACATCGGAGAATAGTTAACCATGCCTTGGAGGCAGGAGATGAAGCACATTTCCGTGTTGATGCTGTCGCTCACGACCGCGGTCAGCGCAGCCGCGGCCAGTGATCGCCCAGCCGACACAACCCCGCCCAATGAGAGCCCGTGCCTCATTGCGCGCCAGATAACCGCTTGGTCGCAACTCGATGACCAGACGCTGGTCGTGCGGTCGGGGTCGCGAAAGTTCAAGGTTACATTTGTGGGATCCTGTCGGCAGGCGAAGTGGGCCGAGGCCGCGCGCGTCGACAATTTCGGTCTCTGCCTGCGACCGGGGGACGTGATGACCTTTTCGATGTGGGACGGCCATCCCATCGGTCCCCACTGGCCGCATTGGGGAGCGCGATCGTCCGTGAATGGGTTCAACGAGCGTTGTCTCATCAACTCGGTCACGCTGCTGCCTCCCGGCTGGCAGCCACCGCCCAAGCCTGCCAAATGATGCGCGCCTGCGGCAAAGCAGAATCCGCGTCGGGCCCGTGTAAATTGCCCTTCGTTGTGCCGTGGGCTAGTGTGAACGCCGTTATTGTGCGCGATTACATCCGGAGGAACAGGCCATGCGTGTGTCCTTTCGTCTGACGGTTTGCCAATTCATCCTGGTGGCGACGCTTGCCAGCTTCGGGGGCTCTGCAGGCGCGAGCAACCCGTTGGGAAGTGCTCCAACCGCCGATGATGGAACGCAATGCCATTACATCAGGCGCGTGCGGAACTGGACACAGATCGACGAGGTGACGATCCTTTTGCGTGGCACCAAGGGTCGCTACGTCGTGACCTTCGAGGAACCCTGCAGACAGGCGAAGTTGGCCCAGAGCCTGAACATCTCGTCACGCGTGCAGAGATGCTTGCGTACCGGGGACAAGGTGTCATTCCAGCGGTTCGGACGTACGCTGAACACCAACGGGTTCTATGTCGACCCCTCACAGGCAAACATCTATTGCAATATCAAGACCGTCCACATGCTGCCGCCAACCGCCCCGGACCCGGTCAAAGCGCCGGATCCGGTGAAAGCTCCCGAGCCACGGTTCAGGTTCTGAGTGTTGCGCCGCAGGCTTTGTTGACCGCGGCCAGGATCCTGGCTGAGACAGCCTCGATGTCCTGATCGGAGAGTGTGCGGTCCCGCGGTTGCAGCCTGACGCTGATCGCAAGCGACTTCATGCCGGGTTCTATCCCCTTCCCCTCGTACACGTCGAAAACGGTGACGCTTTCGATGAGGGAGCGGTCGGCCGTGGCTGCGGCTCGAACCACATCAGATGACGCGACCGACGATTTCAGCAGGAAGGCGAAGTCCCTCTCGACCGCCTGAAACTCCGATACATCAAGACGCGGCTTCGTCTTTGTTGGCTTTGACTTTGTTGCCGGCAGGGCTTCAAGCGTGACCTCGAAGGCCGCAACCGGTCCCTGCAGATCGAATGCCTTCAGCACGCGCGGGTGCAGCTCGCCGAAATTCGCAAGGACAGTCTTGGGGCCAAGCCGCAGCACGCCGGAGCGACCGGGATGATACCAGCCGGGCGCATCTGTTGAGACCTGCACGGTATCGGGCGCCATGCCGCAGGCTTCAAGAATGGCGAAGACGTCTGCCTTTGCCTGGAACACGTCGGCGGCCCACTGGTGCTTCGACCAGTGGCGTGGTCCGGCGCCCGCACGAACGCCTGTGGCTGCTGTCGTCTGCTGTCCCGGGTCTGCGCCGTGGAATTGTGGTCCCACCTCGAAGAGCGCAAGATCCTTCTGCCCACGCGCTGCGTTGCGTTGCAGGGCTGCAAGAAGGCCGGGCAAAACGCTCGGGCGCATGGCGTCGAGTTCGGCCGAGATCGGGTTGGCAAGCACGAGTGCCTCCGCCACGCCGCCGAACAGCGCGGCCTGTGCCCGGGAGACAAATGACCAGGTCATGGCTTCGGACAAGCCGCGTGCGGCCAGCGTGCGACGAGCGCCGCGCACGCGCTTCTGCATCGGTGTCAGGACCGGCTGAGGCACGACAGCTGGACGCGGCAGCGGCGTCGAAGGCACCTTGTCGAGGCCGTGGATGCGAATGACCTCCTCGACCAGGTCCGCCGGTCCATGGACGTCAGGGCGCCATCCTGGAACTGTCACGCGAGTGCCCACGGTTGCCTTGAACCCAAGGCGATCGAGGATGCCCATGGCCTCGGCCTGGTGCATCTTCACGCCGCACAATTTTTCGACAAGTGCTGGATCGAAGGTGATCTCGCGCCGGGTATCGGGTGCACGGCCCGCCACGGTCAGGTCGCTGGGTTCGCCACCGCAGAGGTCGAGCACCATCTTCGTCGCAAGGTCGAGGCCGCCGCTGACATAGTCAGGGTCAACGCCGCGCTCGAAACGGTAGCGGGCATCGGAGTTGATACCGAGCTCGCGCCCGGTGCGCGCGGTTCGCACAGGATCGAACCATGCACTCTCGATGAAAACATTGATGGTCGCCTCGGTTACGCCCGTGCTTTCACCGCCCATGACGCCCGCGAGGCCCAGCGCGCCACTGTCGTCGGCGATGACGCACATTTCGGCGTCGAGCTCGTAGGTCTTGCCGTCGAGGGCCAGCAGCGTCTCGCCGGCGCGTGCCAGGCGTGCGTGGATCTCGCCCTTCAGCTTGTCTGCGTCATAGACGTGCAGCGGGCGGGCGCGGTCGAGCGAGATCAGGTTGGTGATGTCGACCAGCGACGAGATGGGACGAAGCCCCACTGCCCTGAGGCGCTGCTGCAGCCATTCCGGCGATGGGCCGTTCTTCACGCCGCGTATCAGGCGACCAGCGAAGACGGGGCACGCGCTGCGGTCGGCTTGCTCGAAGCGCAGGCCGATCTGCACAGGATTGTTGAAGCGTGCGGCGATGTTGATCGGCTGCTCGTGCCTGAGGCGACCGAGGCCTGCGGCCGCAAGGTCGCGCGCGATGCCGCGCACGCCGGTGCAATCCGGCCGGTTCGGCGTCAGCTTGATCTCGATGACCGGGTCGTTGAGCCCCATGACCTCGGCGAATGGCTTGCCGACCGGTGCGTCCTCGGGAAGATCGATGATGCCGTCGTGTTCTTCGCTGAGGCCCATCTCGCGCTCGGAGCAGAGCATGCCGTTCGATTCCACGCCGCGGATCGAAGACTTCTTAAGCTCAAGTCCCGTCGCTGGGATCACGGTTCCCGAGCGGGCAAACACGCCCTTCATGCCCGTGCGTGCATTGGGTGCGCCGCAGACGACCTGTAGTTTCTCGCTGCCCGTATCGACGATGCAGACGCGAAGCTTGTCGGCGTTGGGGTGCTTTTCCGCGGACACGACATAGGCCACGGTGAAGGGCGCAAGCTCCTTCGCCTTGTCCTGAACGCTTTCGACCTCGAGGCCGATATGGGTCAGCGTGTCGGCAATCTTCTCGACGGATGCGTCGGTGTCGAGATGGTCCTTGAGCCAGGAGAGGGTGAATTTCATCGGCTGAGACCTCCGGCAAGCGAGGGGACATCAAGCGCCGCGAAGCCGTAGTGCTTCAGCCAGCGGATGTCGGCGTCAAAGAACGCACGCAGGTCGGGCGCGCCATATTTCAGCATCGCGAGGCGGTCGAGCCCCATGCCCCAGGCGAAGCCCTGGTATTTTGCGGGATCGTGGCCGCACATCTCGATG
>JBILGJ010000267.1:0-4321 GCA_044351125.1 Micropepsaceae bacterium | reverse complement strand
GAACTCCAGGGCGGCCAGACACTGTCGGCGCTCGACGAGAATCGTAGCCCGCGGCTCTCGTCAGAAACGATTGCACCGGCCACGCTGTCGACCTCACTGACCATGACCATGCGTCAGTCCTATGAGTGGTCCTCAGGCCCCGACAACGGCTTCGAACCGCTGCGCATCTCCGGCGATCTTGCCGCCAACCTGTTTGGCGACAAGGGCTTCTACCTGTTCGCGCAGGGCGAATATGACGAGGCCGCCGCAGACCCGTTCCAGCGCGGCAATGCCGTGATGATGTACGACGACACCGGGGACGCGATCCGCTATTCGCTGGGCGACGTGACCGTTGCCCCGGCGGGGTTCCAGTCCGCCCCCATCCTCGGAGGCCTGGGCTTCCAGCGCCAGTTCGGCGAGCTGCAGCCCTTCCGCAACATCCGCCCCTCGGGCGTTTATCGCTTCACGATCGACCGCGCCTCGACCGTCGACGTCGTGGTCAACGGCACGGTCATCCGCACCCTCAGGCTCGATGCCGGCCAGTATGACTTGCGCGACTTTCCGCTGTTCAACGGCCTCAACGATGTCGAGCTCTATGTCGTCGACGAATTCGGCCGTCGCCTGATCGCCTCCTTTTCGCAGTTCATGTCGGCCCGCCTGCTGAACCCGGGCATCGCCGAATTCGGCGCCGCAATCGGCCTGCCGCAGGATCGCAACGGCACCAGCGCCATCGCCTACGAGAAGTCGAACCTCGCCTTCTCGGGCTTCGCACGCTATGGCCTGCTGCAGGAACTGACCGTGGGCGCGAACCTGCAGTTCGACAGCCGCCAGTGGCTGGCCGGCGGCGAAGCCGGCTATGCCTCGCCCATCGGCAACTTCGCTGTCAGCGCCGGCTTCAGCAACATCGATGGCCTTGGCGCCGGCAGCGCCCTGCTTGTGGGCTACGAAGCCTCCGCCAAGGAATTCCTCGGCCTCGCAAACCCGCAGTTCAATCTCGAATGGGAAACCACAACGGCCCAATTCGCAAGCCTCGGCACGACAACGCCCAACGAGCGCGTGGCCCACGAGCTCCGCGGCCGCATGTCGGCGCAACTGCCTGAAGGCTTCGGCATTGGCCTGTCGGCCTCGCATGCCTCGGGCCGCGACGTTGCGCCGAACGAGACAAGGCTCGGCCTCTCGCTGTCGCGCCGCATCGCCGCCTTCGACCTGACCGCCTCGGCCGAACGCACCGCGCGCGACGGCGAAGAAGCCGAGAACCGCTTGTTGCTGTCGGTCTCGATCCCGCTGTCGGGTCGCGACAATGTTCGTACGTCCTATGACAGCGCGAACGACCAGTACGCGGCCGACTATAACCGCTACCTGCGCAACGAGCTCGACGACTATGGCCTGCGCGCCACGCTGCTGCGCGACAACAGCCGCGTCACGGGCACGGGGGAACTTGCCTACAACGCCAACCGTTTCGGGCTGCTCGTGCAGCACGACGCCATCTCGGACAGCGCCTTCAGCCGCATCACCTCGCAGCGCAGCTCCTACACGCTATCGACGCAGTTCGCTTTCGCCGACGGCGATGTCGCCATGGGCCGCCCCGTAGGCCAGCGCTTCGCGATCCTGAAGGCGCACGAGTCGCTCGACGGAACGCGCATCGGCGTGGCACAGTCGAATGGGTCAAGCGCCCGCGAAGCCGAGACCGACTTCCTGGGCCCCGCCCTGGTCGCGGCCGGCGGCGCCTACCAGCCGCAAAGCATCTATCTGGACATGGACAGCGTGCCCGCCGACTACAATGTTGGCACAGGGCAGTTCGACCTCTATCCGGGCCTTGCATCGGGCTACGCCCTGTCGGTCGGATCGAGTGCGTCCGTCTCGGTCGTGGGTCAGATCGTTGGCGACAGCGGCAAGCCCCTCGCGCTGTTGGGCGGCGAAGTCCGTGCCCTCGACGACCCCAACTTCAAGCCCGTTCTCGTCTTCACGAACTCGGCCGGCAAATTCTTCGCCGAGGGCCTGAAACCCGGACGCTACACCATGGTGCTGGGCCCAGCGCTCGACATCATCGTACCGCTGGAAATCGGCACCGAAACAAGCCGCGTCATTGACGCCGGCACGATCAAGGTAAAGGAACCATCGACATGAGGACTTCCTCCACCGCGTGCGCGGCAGCCATGCTGCTCGCCTTGTCTGCGCTCGAACCCCGCGCCGCCCTGGCCGCGTGCAAGGCCTCGATAGAGTCGATCGACAAGGTGCCCACTATCGACAACGCCCCCTTCGAGAACCGCCAGAAGCGCGAGGACTTCGAAGTCGAGGTGCGCAATGACGGCAACGAGGAATGCGCCGTTGCCCTCGCCATCGCCAGCGGCACGACAGGCAGCCAACGATTCTATCGCAAGGGCTCCGACAATCTGGCCTATGAAGTGCTGACGAGCAACGGATCTGAATACAGCAACGCCATCGACGCGCCTGCTGGTTCAACACGGCTCAAGGGCGGCAAGGGCGAAGACGCCGAGATCAAGGTCAGGCTGCGCATCCCGGCCGGCCTCGTCTCGCCCGCCGGCAACTATGAAGACACGCTCAGGCTGCGCCTGTTCGACGTGTCGGGCGCAAGCCCCGTGCCGTTGGGCCCGGAACGCAACGTCCCGGCATCCGCCCGAATCCAGGCGCGCGCCCAGCTGAACATCGCCGGCACAGCAGGCAAGTTCGGCGCATTCGAGCTCGACGAGATCGACTTCGGCGACATGACAACCGGCGCCACCCGCGATGCCGTTGTGCAGGTCCGCGCGACAAGCCAGGTCGCCATCACCCTGTCCTCGCGCAACCTCGGCGTACTCAAGCATACAAGCCTGCCAGGCACCGCCGGAGTGCCCTACAGCCTGACGGTGGACGGGACCCCCGTGGACCTGGCCGGCAGCAGCGCACCCATCGTGCGCACCCCGGACCTGACCCTCGACGGCAACAGCTATCCCATGAGGGTGACCATCGGGAACACGACCGGCCGCGCGGCCGGAAACTACAAGGACCGCATCACGATCTCGGTGATGCCACAGTAGGATTTGGGGTCAGCTGCACGAATTCGTGAGTGGAGAGCCCTGCGGCTCCCTGCTAGAACAATTCTGTCCAGATACCACGCCGGAGTTCCCATGCTCGACCGTCGCCAGCTCCTTGCATCCGCAACAGCCCTTGCAGCACTGTCGGCCGCGCCCCTGCCGAGCCTTGGCGCAGGCACCGTCCCCAAAGCCCCGAAACCCATGAAGAAACCCAAGACCATCACCCAACTCGGCCGCACGCGCACCGACGAATACCAGTGGATGAAGGACGACAACTGGCAACAGGTCCTCAAGGATCCGTCCGTCCTGCGCGCCGACATCCGCGAGCATTTGCTCAAGGAGAACGCCTGGTTCGACGCCCGCATGGCCGACACCAAGCCCCTGCAGGACAAGCTGTTCGAGGAAATGAAGGGCCGCACCAAGGACGACGACAGTTCCGTCCCCGCGCCCGACGGCCCGTGGGCCTATTACATGCGTTTCAACAAGGGCGCCCAGCACCCCCTTTATGCGCGCACGCCACGCAATGGCGGCAAGGAAGAAGTCCTGCTCGACGTCGAGGCCATGTCCAGGGGCAAGGCCTATTTCCAGGTCAGCGCAACGGCGCAATCGCCGGACCACAAGCTCTACGCCTGGGCTGAAGACGATGCCGGCGCCGGCACCTATCGGCTACGCGTGAAGGACATCGCCACGGGCCAGACTGTCGGCACACCCATGGAGAGCACGTCGGGCAGCTTCACCTTCTCGCCCGACAGCAAGTACATCTTCTGGACATACCAGGACGAGAACGCGCGCCCGGTAAAGATCTTCCGCAGGCCGGCCCGCGGCGGCGAGGATGTCCTCGTCTACGAGGAAATGGACCCGGGAATGTTCCTCGGTGTTGGAACAACTTCCAGCCGCAACTTCATCATGATCGGGATCGCAAACCAGGAAACGGGCGAGTATCACGTCATCCCCGCGAGCGACCCGACCGCAGCCCCCCGGCTTTTCGCACCGCGCCAGGTGGGCCAGCTCTATACCCCCATCGACTTCGATGGCCGCTGGTACATTCACACAAACGCCGACGGCGCTGTCGACTTCAAGATCATGACGGCAGCCCACGGCACGACCGATCGTGCAAGCTGGAAGGATTTCATTCCCCACGAGCCCGGCCGCTACATCACGGGCATCGAAGCCTATAGCAACCACATGGTCCGCCTCGAACGCGCCAACGCCCTGCCCCGCATCGTGATCCGCACGCGCGACGGCAAGGAACACATGATCACGCAGGAAGAGGCCGCCTACGCGCTCGATCTCGCGCCAGGCTATGA
>JBILGJ010000266.1:0-4339 GCA_044351125.1 Micropepsaceae bacterium | reverse complement strand
GCGCTTCGGTTCGGGTTCGAAGATTTGAACCTTGATCAAATCGTGTCGTTCACGGTCGCCGCCAACAAGCCTTCCTGGGCGGTCATGGAGCGGCTTGGCATGGCACGCGATGCCCGAGGGGATTTTGGCCACCCTCGCCTGCCCTCCGGTCACGCGCTCCGGCGGCACATTCTTTACCGGATGACACGGGCGTCGTGGCGCGGCGGCGAGGCTACTTCTTTCCGGCTGCGCTGACGCCGAGGAGGCGGCTGAAAAACTCGTCATCGCGGAAGTCGAGTTTCAGCTTGTTGTAATCGCCGGCCATCACGGCGGCCGGCATGTTCTCGTTGGCGAAACGCACAATGACCATCCGTTCCGATGGCACCACGAACAGGCGCTGCTGGCCCGCGCCGGCAGCCATGACAAGATCAGGCAAACAGCCCGGGCAAATGCCCTGTGCGCTTACCATATCGGACGAGCGCATGCGTCCTGCGCCGGCGGTATCGGCAAGCGCCGGTGAATTGCTTGCGGGCTTGTTGAGCCACCAGGTCAGGCCATAGGCAGGGTTCGCGACGGATCCCTGGAGGCAGAGGTCCAGCTTGCCGGCGGGTACGATGGTGTTGCCGTTCCACGCGCCCTTCAGCCTTACCAACTCGCCAAACTTTGCCCAATCCCGCGCGGTCAGGACGGCGCCATCCCCCATAGCGGGGTCGCCGTTTGCCTCTTTCTTCCAGCGCGCCGGCATCAGGCCGATTGGCGTCAGGATCTTGCGTTCGAGGTATTCGTAAGGGCGCTCTGCCCTTCCGCCGGGCTTCTTTTCGGCCAGCTTGCGCCGAAGCACTTCTCCGAACGCGTAGAGGTGAACCTCGCTGTAGGACCAGTTGGTGCCGGAGTCGGCCACGGCTGGTTGGGCAAGCGCGAAGGCTGCCTTGTCGATGTCGCGTTGCGCCCAGAGACGGCGTGGCGATTCCAGGCCGCTGGTGAAACTGAGCAAGTGGCGGATGGTAATCTTGGACTTGCGCGGGTCTGACTTCCACTCCGTCAACGTATCGGCCGCCCGCTCGTCGAGCGTGAGGAGGCCGTCGGCCACCGCAATCATCGCGAGGGGTCCCCAGAAGCTCTTCGTGCCGGATGCAATCTGGTAGGCGCGGTCGGGCGCCGAGCCGGACACGTGCTGCTCGAAGATCACCTCGCCGTCGCGCATGACCAACAGGACGAGGCCTGCATGTTGGCTGGAGTATTCGGCGGCGGCGAGAAACCGGACGCGCTCCTCTGGCGAGAGCCTGTCGACGACGGGCGGCAGCAGGGTTTTGTCGGACGCCTGGGTGGGCACGGACGTGCCACCTTCAGCCGTTGCGCCTGATCCCCGCTGACGCATCTGCATGACGGCACTGAACTCCTCGAGGGTCAGTGTGCCGTCCCGGTCCCGATCAAGCCTGTCGAACAGGGCTGGCGTACGCGTTGCGGCGGGGAGGGTCTGGAACTCTTCGCGTGAAAGACGCTGGTCGTTGTTGGTGTCCAGACGCTTGAAGATTGCACCCGGGTCGCGCTGCTGCGCGCTTGCTATTGATACAAGTGCTGCCGCAAGACAGAGGCCTGCAAGGTACACACGCCGTAACGATCGCCGCATCTGTTGGAACTCCCGAATGCCACCGACAATTTATACTGTCTGGTATCATTTCTTGCGGGCGTGCGCTTTCAAGTCCTTTCTGACCGGTTTGTTACCGCGGGATGCACCACTTCCACGATTTATCCGGGGATGGCTTTTGACAGCACGACAAAGTGGAAATCCGTGCGCCTGGCGCCCGGCTCGCGGCTGAAGGGGAAGGGTCTGGTGCCGACCTGCTTGTAGCCGCGGCGTTCGTACCAGGCGATGAGTTCTTCGCGGAGCGAGATCACCGTCATCATCAGCGTCGCGCAGTTCCAGAGGGAACGGGCGGACCCTTCGGCGTGGGCGATGATCTGATTGCCGTGGCCACTGCCCTGCAGTCCCGGACTGACGGCAAACATGCCGAAATATCCCTGGCCGCCCTCGTTCCTGATCAGCGCGCAGCCTGCGAGCGTGGGTCCATCAAACGCCATGATGAAACGCGCTTCAGGCTCGGCGATGATCGCCTCGATCTCGACGACCTTGGTGCGTTGGCCTTCGATCAGGTCAGCTTCCGTCGTCCAGCCGCGGCGGCTTTCTTCGCCGCGGTAGGCGCTCTGGATGAGGGCTTCGAGTGCCGGCGCGTCAGCCGCGCCGGCAAAACGAAAGCCAAGCCGGCTCACGCCTCGGTGGAACCGCTGCCGCCCTTGTCCTGGCGCTCGACGATGCGCGCGGACTTGCCGGTGCGGCCCTTGAGGTAATAGAGCTTCGCGCGGCGCACGCGGCCGCGACGGAGCACATCGACCGAGTCCACAAGCGGGCTGCAGACTGGGAACACGCGTTCCACGCCCTCGCCGTAGGAGATCTTGCGGACCGTGAAGTTCTCGTTCACGCCCTGGCCCTGGCGACCGAGGACCACGCCCTCGAAGGCCTGGATACGCTCGCGGCGCTTGGTCTGCTTCGTCTTCTCGTCGTAGGATTCTTCGACGACCTTGACGTTTACCTTCACCGTGTCACCGGGACCGAAGTCCGGGCGCTTCTTCTTGGTGGCGGCAAGGGCCTGTTCGGCTTCGAGCTGCTTCAGGAGATTCATGTTTCTGTTCCTTTCCAGATCCTAGTGTTTCGTTGATGCCGCCCCGTGGCGACGCTGCCAAGCGTCCCACAGATCGGGGCGGCGAAGTTTGGTGAGCTCAAGGCTTTGCGCGAGGCGCCAATCCCTGATCTTGCGGTGATGGCCGGAGGTGAGGATTTCAGGGATCTCCCTGCCCTCCCAGACCTGCGGCCGCGTGTAATGCGGGTATTCGAGAAGGCCCTGCTCGAAGCTCTCCTCGCTTAGGGAGTCGCTTGCACCCACGACGCCGGGGAGAAGGCGGACAACGGCATCGATGACAATCATCGTCGCGAGCTCTCCGCCCGAGAGGACGTAGTCGCCAATCGAGATTTCCTCGAGGTTACGGCCTTCGATGACACGCTGGTCGATGCCTTCAAAGCGGCCACAGACAAAGACGGCGCCAGGGCCTGCCGCCAGCTCGCGCGCGCGGGATTGCGTGAAGGGCCGCCCGCGGGGCGTCATCAGGATCAGCGGTCGCTCGCGGCGTTCAACCGCGTCAATCGCGGCGGCCACGATGTCGGCCCGCATGACCAGGCCGGGGCCGCCGCCGGCTGGCGTGTCGTCGACAGAGCCATAGCGGTTCGTCGCATGACGGCGGATGTCCTGGGTCTCGAGCGACCACGCACTTTCGGCCAGCGCCTTGCCGCACAGCGAGATGCCGAGGGGCCCAGGGAACATGTCGGGCTGGATCGTGAGGACGGTCGCAGACCAGGTCATTGGATGCCGACCTTCTTTTCGGAAAGCTCGACATCGGCATGAAGGACCGCAACACCCGTGTCGGAGAGGACGATGCGACCCTCGTCCACGTCCACGAAGGGGACCATGCTGTCGGCGAACGGCACGAGGCCGATCGTGCCCGATGACATCTCGACTTCCATCAGGTCGCCAGCGCCAAAGTCCTGGAAGCCCACGACCTCACCCAAGCGCGTACCGTTGCCATCGAAGACAGGAATGCCAATGAGGTCGGCCTGGTAGAACTCGCCCTCGTCCGCCTCGTCATCCGGAAGGTCCTCGCGATCGATGCGCAGCTCGAGGCCCTTCAAGGCTTCGGCTGCATCGCGATCAGCGATCCCGCGCACAGCTGCAATGACGACGTCGCCCTGCATGCGTGCCCGCTCGAGCAGGAAACGGCGGCCATCTGGCACCGTCACCATCCCGTAGGACGCGATGTCGAGCGGGTCCGCGGTGAAGCTCCTGATCTTCACCTCGCCCTTCAGTCCGTGGGCTGCGATTATCTTGCCCAGCAGGATCTGCTTGCCTGTCATTGCCGCTGTTCCAATCCGATTGAACCGCCTGCGAAGCTGCCGATCAGGCGGCGGCTTCGGCTGCCTTCTTCTCGGCCGCCAGACGTTCCTGCGCCTTCTTGCGCGGGGCGGACTTCGACGGGTCGTTGAAGGCGGTCTTCTTCTTGGCCAAGCCCGCGTCAGCAAGGAAGCGCTCGATGCGCTCGGAGGGCTGCGCGCCCTGGCTCAGCCAGTACTTCATCCGATCCAGGTCGAACTTCACGCGCTCGACGTTGTCCTTGGGCAGGAGCGGGTTGTAATGGCCGAGGCGCTCGATGAAGCGGCCGTCGCGCGGGCAGCGCGCATCGGCCACGACGATCTTGTAGAACGGGCGCTTCTTGGTTCCGCCGCGGGACATCCTGATTTTCAGCATTGGAC
>JBILGJ010000265.1:0-4344 GCA_044351125.1 Micropepsaceae bacterium | reverse complement strand
GCTGCAGCGAGGAGAGCTTCTTCTCGTGGATCAGGATGTACGGATCTTCGAGTTCGGCCACCATCTTCTCGGCGTTCGTCACGAAGTACGGCGAGATGTAGCCGCGGTCGAACTGCATGCCTTCAACGACTTCGAGTTCGCTGTCGAGGGACTTGGCTTCCTCGACCGTGATCACGCCTTCGTTGCCGACCTTCGCCATGGCTTCGGCGAGCTTCTGGCCGACCCAGAGGTCGCCATTGGCCGAGATCGTGCCAACCTGCACGATTTCCTCGTTCGACTTCACCTTCTTCGAGCGCTTCTTGAGGTCGGCGACCACGGCTTCAACCGCGATCGTGATGCCGCGCTTGAGGTCCATCGGGTTCATGCCGGCCGCAACCGACTTCATGCCCTCGCGGACGATCGCCTGGGTGAGGACCGTCGCGGTCGTCGTGCCGTCGCCGGCGATGTCGTTCGTCTTCTGGGCCACTTCGCGCACCATCTGCGCGCCCATGTTCTCGAACTTGTCGGAAAGCTCGATCTCCTTGGCGACCGTGACGCCGTCCTTCGTCGTGCGCGGGGCGCCGAACGACTTGTCGATGACCACGTTGCGACCCTTCGGACCCAGCGTGACCTTTACCGCGTCAGCGAGAATGTCGACGCCGCGCATCAGGCGCGCGCGTGCATCGGAGTGAAACTTTACTTCCTTGGCTGCCATTGTTGTTGCTTCCTTCGATAGGTGTTGAGAGCGTTTGCTTCAGAAAAAGCGCCGGGACCCTTCAGTCCTCAGGCAGCCTTCTTCGAGGAGGTCTTGCCCTCGAGCACGCCCATGATGTCGGATTCCTTCATGATCAGCAGGTCTTCGCCGCCGATCTTCACTTCCGTGCCGGACCACTTGCCGAAGAGGATGCGATCGCCAACCTTCACTTCCGGGGCAATGCGGTCGCCCTTTTCGTCGCGGGCGCCAGGGCCAACGGCGATGACTTCGCCTTCCTGCGGCTTTTCCTGGGCGGAGTCGGGGATGATGATGCCGCCGGCGGTCTTGACGTCTTCCTGGACGCGCTTGACGACCACGCGGTCACCGAGGGGACGGAACTTCATGAGGTTCTCTCCTGAGTATCTGGCTTAAAGAGGGTTTGAACGGCTGTTAGCACTCACCCAAGGCGAGTGCCAATGCGCGGGGAGGGATGTAAGGTTCGTTACCGCAGGCGTCAAGGGCGCCACGAAAGAAAATGACCGGGAAAGTCATTTCTCAAAGATATCAACAGGTTATAATCTGTCCTGTTGCTTGCGATTTCGCGCGCAGCGCGAAATTGGGGCGCCCCGGCAATCTGGGGCACCCATCGCCTGAGACGCTCTTCTTGCGAATTGGGATCAGAGTTCCCAAAAATGCAAGAAGGTCAACCAACACATTGGTCCGGAAGGGCTATTTTCGTCGTAGCCTGCTTCGGTGAGGTTCGCTCACGGATACTTCACCGCGCAGCCATAGGGGTCGGAGGCGGCGACCTCGACGGGCTTGCCTGACTTCACGGCAGCGACGGCGTCGCGGACATAGTTGCGGGCGCCGGGGATGGTGGCGGCGTCGGTCGAGGGCTTGTCGTCGATCGCGCCCATGTAGCGAAGCACGCCCTTGCCGTCGATCACATACATGTGCGGCGTGGTCTGGGCCTCGTAGGCGCGGCCGATCGTTCCCTTGGGGTCGAGCAGCACGGCCGTAGGCGCCGCGCCGCGGGACTTCGTCAGCTCGTTGGCGCCCTTGCCGTCGACGTGGCCCTGCTTGCCGGGCGCCGAGGAGATCACCGAGAGCCACACGGCGCCGTCGGCCGTCAGGTCCTTCTGGATATTCTGCATGTTGCCGGCGTTATAGTGCTTCTTGACGTAGGGACAGCCGTCGTTGGTCCACTCGAGGATCACGGTCTTGCCCTTGAAGTCGCCCAGCGCGTGCGACTTTCCGTTGGAGTCGACGGCGGTGAAGGCCGGTGCGGGCTTGCCGATCTCGGGGGCGGCGATGGCCAGCGTCGTGCCGGCGAGGAAGGCTGCGAGGGCCAGTGTCGTGCGGATCATTTCTCGTTCCTGATTGCGTTGATGACGATGCTTTCCGTTAAAAGCTGTGGCAGCACGATTGGATCACCGCCGCCGGCAGGGAAATAGAGGTAGAGCGGAACGCCATCGCGGCCATACTGGCGCAACAGGGCGCTGATCTCGGCGTTGCGGTTGGTCCAGTCGCCGACGAGGTAGACGGTGCCGGTCTGGCTGAAGGCGGTGCGCACGGCTTCGGTCGAAAGCGCAACGCGTTCGTTGTAGAGGCAGCTTACGCACCAGGCCGCCGTGAGGTTCACGAAGACGGGCTTGCCCTCGCTGCGCAGGGCCGCGAGGCGGGCTTCGGAATAGGGCTCGGAGAAGGCGTGGCTTGAAGCCCCCTCTTCTCCCGACACGGCCAGGGCCTGCCTTGGCGGCGCGAAGGGCGTCACCAGCAGCGCGGCGGCGCCTGACAGGCCGCCGATGAAGAGTATGAAGCCGATCAGGCTTGCACGCTGCTGCAGGTTGCCGAAGGCCCAGGCGCCGAGAGCCAGCAACACCAGGCCGATCATCACGCGGAACAGGCCCTCGGGATCGACCTGCTGGCTAAGCACCCAGACCAGCCAGGCAACCGCGCCATACATCGGGAAAGCGAGGAACTGGCGGAAGCGCTCCATCCAGTCGCCCGGGCGCGGCAGCAGGCGCACGAGCGCCGGGACCGCGCTGAACAGCACCCATGGCAGCGCCAGGCCGAAGCCCAGCGCGAGGAATACGGCGATGGTGACGGGCGCGGACTGCGTGAAGGCAAAGCTCATCGCGACACCCATGAAGGGTGCCGTGCAGGGCGCGGCGACGACAACGGCAAGCACGCCGGTGAAGAACGTGCCGACAAGGCCCGACTTGCCGGCGAGGCCCTGCCCTGCGCCCTGCAGCGAGGTGCCCAGCGTGAAGAGGCCCGACAGCGAGAAACCGACAAGCGCCAGCACGTAGGCCAGGATCGCGACCGACAGCGGCGACTGAAGCTGGAAGCCCCAACCCACGTCCTCGCCCAGCGACCGGAGCCAGAGCAGGACACCTGCAAGGCCCGCAAAGGTCACCATGACGCCGGCGAGATAAACGAGGCCGTCAACCCAGGGCCGGTCCTTCTGGCTTGAATGGACAAGCGAGAGCGCCTTCATCGACAGGATCGGGAAGACGCAGGGCATCAGGTTCAGGATCAGGCCGCCGAGGATGGCGAAAAGGATTGCCTCGAGGAACGAGGTGCTTGCTGCGGCGGGGGCGAGCGGTGTCTCGGGGACAGGTCCGCGCGCCACGGTCAATTCGAAGGCGCGCGCGGGCGAGCCATCGCGGGCGGGCACGACAAGAACGCCCTCGATCGCCTTCGTGGCCTCGATCTGTGCCGGATCGCGCAAGCGCCAGCCGGGCGGCACGCGCATCGCGAACCCCTCGCCTGCGGCCTGCGGCACCTGCGGGGCCGAGGCCTTGATGAGGCCGCGCGTGAAGGGGAAGAAGAGGATGCCCTCGGGGTCGACGCGCGCGCCGGCCGGCGGCTCGAAGTAGAGCACGACGGCGCCGGGACGCAGGTCGAAGCGGGCGGTGAAGGGGCCATCCTTCAGGGGCTGGGCCTCGCGAGCGGCGGCGAAGTCCTGCTGCCATTGCGCGTTTGCCGGCGGTGCGCCCTCGACGACGGGCAGCGTCAGCTCGAGCGTTGCATTCTCGGGGACACAGATGTCCTTGCACGCAAGCCATGTGGCCTCGACGCGCAATGTCACCTGTGCGCCGGGCAGCAGGCCTGCAGGCACCGTGATCTCGACGGGCAGGAGGACGCGGTTCGAATAGCCGTAATTCGCCAGCTCGCCAAAGGGAATGCGCTCGGGATGCGGCCATTTGATGTCGCCGGCGGCAAAGCGCGGCGGCACGGTCCATGCCAATGTGGTGGGCTCACCCGATTCGCCCGGATTGCGCCAATAGGTGTGCCAGCCGGGCTGCATGACCTGGAGCAGGCCCAGCGTCACCGTTCCTCCCGCGGCCGGAAGGCCTTCGCCTTCGGACACGAGGCGCGCCTCGAGGCGCGGCGTTGTGACGACATCGCTTGCGGCGGCGGCCGACAGCAGCGCCATCATTGCCACAAGACAAAGGAAAATCCGGCTCAACACGCTCATCCCCTGCGCCCCCTCGACGGGGGCAGTGTATAGACGAAGCCGCAACGCATCACGCGCGGCCTGTCCGTCGCAAACCCACCCGAAGGAGTACAGTCCCTTGAACCGCAATTCAAACCGCCAGTGGATCCTGAGAAAACGCCCGGTCGGCGACATCAAGCCGGGTGACCTGGAGCTTGTCGACGCGCCC
>JBILGJ010000264.1:0-4422 GCA_044351125.1 Micropepsaceae bacterium | reverse complement strand
GCAGGACCTTCAGAAGCGCGGCTTCCAGCGCGTGAAGGTGGACGGCGCCTATCACGAGATCGACAAG
Organism: Micropepsaceae bacterium; assembly: GCA_044351125.1. Taxonomy (GTDB): domain Bacteria; phylum Pseudomonadota; class Alphaproteobacteria; order Micropepsales; family Micropepsaceae; genus SZUA-430. The sequence continues at coordinate 4,355 of JBILGJ010000264.1, read as the reverse complement.
GTTCCGGCGCTGGACAAGAAGCTGAAGCACGACATCGACGTGGTGGTCGACCGTATCGCTGTGCGTCCCGACCTCGGCAACCGCCTGCCCGACAGCATCGAGCAGGCGCTAGGCCTCGCCGACGGCATCGCCGTCGTGGAATTTGCCGACCGCAAGACGAAGGACGGCGATCCGGAGCGGCTCATCTTCTCGGCGCGGTTTGCCTGCCCGGTCTCGGGCTTCACCATCCCCGAGATCGAGCCACGCCTGTTCTCGTTCAACTCACCGCATGGCGCGTGCCCCAAATGCGACGGGCTTGGCACGCAGATGTTCTTCGACGAGGCCCTGATCATTCCCGACGACAACCTGTCGCTGAGGGAGGGGGCGGTGGCGCCCTGGTCGAAGGCCACCTCGACACTTTACGGGCAGACACTCGAGGCCATCGCGCGGCATTACAAGTTCCCGATGACGGTTGCCTGGAAGGATCTTCCGAAGAAGGCGCGCGAGGTTGTGCTGCGCGGATCGGGCGAGGACGTGATCTCGTTCGTCTATGACGATGGCATGCGGCGCTTCGAGACGAAGAAACCCTTCGAGGGCGTGATCCCGAACCTCGAGCGGCGCTATCGCGAGACAGACTCGGCCTGGATGCGCGAGGAGCTTGAAAAATTCAAGGACCAGAGCCGCTGCGAGGCCTGTGACGGCTTCCGCCTGAAACCCGAAGCACTGGCCGTGAAGATCGGCGGCAAGCACGTCGGCGAGGTGTGCGACCTTTCCATCCGTGCGGCCGACGAATGGTTCCGCACCATCGATGCGAAATTCAATGCCAAGCAGAAAGAGATCGCTGTGCGCATCCTCAAGGAGATCCGCGAGCGTCTGCGCTTCCTGAATGACGTGGGACTTGAGTACCTGACGCTGTCACGCGGGTCGGGCACGCTGTCGGGAGGGGAAAGCCAGCGCATTCGGCTGGCCTCGCAGATCGGCTCGGGGCTGACGGGAGTGCTTTACGTGCTCGACGAACCGTCGATCGGCCTGCACCAGCGCGACAACCAGCGCCTGCTCGACACGCTGCGGCGTCTCAGGGATCTCGGCAACACGGTTGTTGTCGTCGAGCACGACGAAGACGCGATCCGGACCGCAGACCACGTCATCGACATGGGACCGGGTGCCGGCATCCATGGCGGCGAGATCGTGGCCGAAGGAACGCCTGACGAGATCATGCGCAATCCGGCCAGCCTGACGGGGCAGTATCTCGTGGGCTTGCGCCAGATCCCGGTTCCGGCCGAACGTCGCAAAGGCAATGGCAAGTCGATCAAGGTGATCGGCGCGCGCGGCAACAACCTGCGCAATGTCTCGGCCGAGATCCCGCTGGGCACGTTCTGCTGCATCACGGGCGTGTCGGGTGGCGGCAAGTCGACACTGATTATCGAGACCCTGTTCAAGGCGGCGGCACGCCGTCTGAATGGCGCGCGCGAGACCCCTGCCCCGCATGACCGCATCGAGGGGCTGCAGCATCTCGACAAGGTGATCGACATCGATCAGTCGCCCATCGGACGCACGCCGCGTTCCAACCCTGCGACCTATACCGGCGCGTTCACGCCGATCCGCGACTGGTTTGCGGGCCTGCCCGAGGCGAAGGCCCGCGGCTATGAGCCGGGGCGCTTCTCGTTCAACGTCAAGGGCGGTCGCTGCGAGGCGTGCCAGGGCGACGGCGTCATCAAGATCGAGATGCACTTCCTGCCCGACGTGTATGTGCAATGCGATGTCTGCCACGGGCAGCGCTATAATCGCGAGACGCTTGAGGTGAAGTTCAAGGACAAGTCGATCGCAGATGTGCTCGACATGACGGTTGAGGATGCGGCCGAATTCTTCCGCTCGGTGCCCAGCATTGCCGAGAAGATGGAAACGCTGAAGCGCGTGGGCCTGACCTATATCAAGGTGGGCCAGCAGGCGACCACGCTGTCGGGTGGCGAAGCGCAGCGCGTGAAGCTGTCGAAGGAACTGTCGCGCCGTTCAACCGGGCGCACGCTCTACATTCTCGACGAACCCACAACGGGCCTGCATTTCGATGACGTGCGCAAGCTGCTCGACGTGCTGCACGAGCTTGTCGCGCAGGGCAACTCGGTCGTGGTGATCGAGCACAATCTCGAGGTCATCAAGACCGCCGACTGGATCGTCGATCTTGGCCCCGAGGGTGGCGACGGTGGCGGCGAGATCGTGGCGGCGGGCACGCCGGAGGACGTGGCAAAGGTTGCGCGTTCGCATACGGGGCAGTTCCTCAAGCCGCTGCTGAAGAGGCCGTCCAGGGCTGCCGAGGCGGCGCCGGAAGCCGCAAGCGCGCGCGGCAAGAAGCGGGCGCGCGCGGCGGGGTGAGGGCGAATACCAGCGTTTTGGTCCTCCTCGCTCGGCGAGGAGATGGCCGCAGCCGCGTCAGCGGCTGCGGACGGAGGCGTTCGTCCGTGCAGCGCGCCCTTCACAACCGAACTCCCTCCCCCCTGCTGCGCAGGGGTACTCCCTCGCAAGCGAGGGAGACCGATCACGCTTTGGGTCCTCCTCACGAAGTGAGGAGGTGGATGCCGCAGCGATAGCTGCGGCAGACGGAGGAGTTCCTTGCTGCAGCGCCCCGACATCATTCTGGACGATCGCGAGGGACGGCCTCGACATAGTCGGCCAGCGTTCCGCCGCGGAGCGGTTTGACCATGACGAGTACGGTGTTGATTTGTCCACCCATCTCGACACCCTCGCGCTTACGGCACTCAACAAAGCCTGACGAACGCCAGAAACGCTCGGCCCGGTCATTGCCCGCGACCACACCCAGTCGCAGCCAGTGCGCGCCCTGACCACGCGCCCACTCTTCGATACTGCGAAGGATCAGCTGTGCGTCGCCTGTTCCGTGGCGCGCCTTCTGCAGCATGAACAAGCCGATATGCCATACGCCGGTTGCCAGAAGGTCGCTCGTGATGTTGGCCATGGCCCGGAGGTCGCCCGAGCGATCTTGCCATCCCAATCTGTACTGGCGCGTGAAGCTCCACCCTTCCGGCAGTGGTTCCATGAGTTCATCGAGCGCCTCGGTCGGGCCTGCCGGTGCACCCTGGATGGCGTGAAAATAGTCCGCGTTTTCTTCGAACAGTACCTGCAATGGCCCTGCATGTGCGGCATGGAGCTCAACGACCGACACACTGCCGATCGGGCTCACGGGATACTCGCAGCCGCCTGTGGCTTGAGGAACGTGACTGGTCACCAATTCACCTTGGAGTCTTGAGTTGTGGACCGGGAAGCCCGGGTTAGCTCGGTCGGTACCCTAGCATTCAAGTTGACTATTGAGAGGGGGGCGAGACGCAGGCTTCAGCGGCGCCGGTGTCCGCGATCCCTGGGGGGCCGGTTCGCACTGCCGTGCGACCGGCCATGACGAGCTTTATTGTTTTCGATCGTGCCTTGCGCATCGCTCATCCCTCGTTTCACATCACCCCTCAAAACCATCCCCGTCATGGCCGGGGGCGCCTTTGCTGCATCAAATGGTCCGTCTGGCGCATGTGCGGATATCAGCGCAACAGCCAGCATGGCTTCGGCCCGGAGAATCCATCCCGCAATACCCAGCCCGGCGAAGATCAAAAAAAACACTGCCAAGACAAACCTGCCCATGCAATTCAGCTCCACAGTGTCAACTTCGATAGTTCGGCAATGCGCTCGGGTGAGACATTGAACACGATTCAGTCCTTGAACCAGCCGGCTTCCCTGAGGTCGGCGATGAAGCCGCGGCTGACGGGGACCTCGATGTCGTTCAGGAGCAAGAGGGTCGTCTTGCCGGATGAGCGGTTCGCCGTCTTCACGGCCGCCCGGGCGACCCACCAGGAGCGGTGTGTGCGGGCGCCCGGCGTGTTGCCCATTTCGTTGGCAGCGTCTGCCAGCCGGAGCAGGATCAGTTCGCTGCCGGCCGGAGTGTGTACCCGGACATAGTGGTCTTCGGCCTCGAGGGCCAGGACCGGCTCGCCCCTCAGCTTCGGGCTGAGCCGGTTGGGGAGCGATGCCGGGATCGGGGCGGTGTCTACGGGCAGGGGGGAGGCTGCCTCCACACGCTTCCGACGTTCCAGCAAAAGCGTCGACAGCATCGACATCACAAATGTGATGAGGCCCACGTAAAACACGAGCGTGGTGCCGAGTGGCACTGCCCCCGGGCCGAAAGCCAGCGTTGCCACGGCATGGACAATCACTGTCATTACAAGTGTGACGAGGAAACCGTGAATCACGGCCCTGAGCAGGGGGCGGGTTTGCAGGTCGCGTGCGTTTTCCAGGGCAATGCCGAAAATCAAACCTGCCATCGAGCCTGCGATCATCGTCGGGACCCAGAACATGAATCGGTAGGCGACAGGCGCCCCGAA
>JBILGJ010000262.1:0-4483 GCA_044351125.1 Micropepsaceae bacterium | reverse complement strand
ACGCGACCAGGAGGGAGTTCGTTGCCAACGGACGCATGCCCCAACCGACCTCCTCCGTCTGCAGCAACTTGCGCTGCTGCATCCACCTCCTCACTGCGTGAGGAGGAGAACGACCTTCTCTCCCTCACGGAAGTGAGGGAGTACGGTCGCGGAACGCGACCGGGAGGGAGTTCGTTGCCGTCGGGCGCGCACCTAAAAAGCACTCCTCCGTCTGCAGCAGCTGAAGCTGCTGCATCCACCGCCCAACGCTGTGAGGAGGAAGCTACGACTTGTCGAACGGGTTCTTCCCCGCCTTGACCTTCATCCGTATGGGGACACCGTGGAACCCGAACGTCTCGCGCAACCCGTTCATCAGGTATCGCGCATAATCGCCCGGCAGTTCGCCCGGCTGGCTGGATGAGATGGCAAAGGTCGGCGGACGCGTGCGGGCCTGGGTCATGTAGCGGATCTTGATCCGCCGCCCCTTCGGCGCCGGCGGCGAGTGCTTCTCGGTCATGTATTGCAGCCACGCATTCAGCTTGTTCGTGGCGATGCGCCGGTTCCAGATCTCGTGCTGCTTGACGATGGCCGGCATGAGCCGCTCGATGCCCTCGCCCGACAGGGCGGAAAGCGCCACGATGGGAACGCCCTTCCACTGCGGCAAGAGCTGGTCGACCCGCTCGGTCAGCGTGCGCAGCAACTGCGCCTTGTCCTCGACCAGATCCCACTTGTTGACGGCCACCACCATCGCCCGCCCCTCGCGTTCGACAAGGTCGGCGATCTGCAGGTCCTGCGTCTCGAAAGGAATGGCCGCGTCGATCACAAGAACGACCACCTCGGCCATCTTGATCTCTTCGATCGCCACACTGACCGACATCTTCTCGAGGCCTTCCTCGACCCGGGCCTTGCGGCGCAACCCGGCCGTGTCGACCAGGCGAATGCGCCGCCCCTCCCAGTCCCACTCGACCTCGACCGCATCGCGCGTCGTGCCCGCAATCGGGCTCGTGATCGCGCGTTCCGACCCGATCAGCTGGTTGAGCAGGGTCGACTTGCCCGCATTGGGGCGCCCGGTGATCGCAATCGTGAGCGGCCTCTGCGCTTCAGGGGCCTCGTCTTCACCCTCGTCGCCATCCTCATCCTCGTCTAACGCATCGGCTGGAGCATGGGGACGCAGCGCATCATGCAACTCGCCAAGCCCCGTGCCATGCGCCGCCGAAACGGCCACCGCCTCGCCGAAGCCCAGGCTCTCGGCAACATCGACCGTGGCCTCGCTTGCGCGCGTATCGGCCTTGTTGACGACGAGCAGGATGGGCTTGCCGCCACGACGCAGCTGGCGGGCGATTTCGCGGTCGAAGGGCGTTATGCCTTCACGCCCGTCAATCACGAAAAGGATCACATCCGCCTGCGCGATGGCCTGCAGTGTCTGCGTGCGGATCAGCGCGCCAAGGTCATCGGACGGCTTGATGTCGATGCCAGCGGTATCCAGAAGCCTGAAGGACAAGCCCTGCAGGTTGACTGCCGCTTCCTTCCAGTCCCGGGTCACGCCCGGCGTATCATCGACGATCGCGGCCTGCTTGCCGGTCAGCCGGTTGAACAGGGTCGATTTGCCGACATTGGGGCGGCCGGCAATCGCAACCGTGAAATACATGGAACCATTCGCGGATCGCGCGCTTACTTCAGCGCGGTCAGCGTCCCGTCATCGGTGAGAATATAGACCACGTTGTCGGCGACAACGGGCGCAATGAAGGCGCGGTCCGGAATGTCTACCTGCCCCATGATCTCGCCGGTATAGGGCGAGACCGACAGAGCATACCCTTCGGAAGAAAGGATCAGCAGGCGATCCGATACCAGCACCGGCCCCGACCACGCGATCGTGCCCTTGCGCGCCTCGACATTGCGATAGGCGTCAAGCTGCTTGATCCAGCGCACGCGCCCGTCGGCACGCCGCACACAGAGCAATTGCGCATTGTCGGTGATGACATAGAGATAGTCGCCCGCAACCCACGGGCGCTGTGTTCCACCCACGTCGATCGTCCAGACGCGCTCACCCGTGCGGATATCCACCGCCACGAGACGGCCGGCATGGCTGTTGGCAAACACGACGCCCCGGTCGATGACAGGGCGACCCGAGATGTCGGCAAGCGCCGAGAGCGGCGTCAGGCCACCGCTGCGCGCAAGCGTGTCGCTCCATGCCGACTTGCCGTTGCGCACATTCAGCGCGAACAGTTCGCCCGACGTGTAGGGAACCACTACCGTGTCCCCGGCAACAGCAACGCTGTTCGAGCCAAGGATGCCTGCCGACTCCGCAATGCCGCGATGATCCCAAAGGACACGACCATCATCGGCGGCAAGGGCCAGGAGCTGGTTTTCCTGCGTCGAGACAAACACCCGCCCGCCATTGACCACAGGGGCCGCACGGAAGGGCACGGTCGCCGCGCGCCGCCAGATCTCCTTGCCGGTCTTGGCTTCAAGCGCTGCGACGAAGCCGAACCCCGTCGAGACATAAACACGTCCCGCGTCATAGGCGACGCCACCGCCGAAGCCCTCTTCGGAATCCTCGTCTTCCGGCGTCAGGTCGACGCGCCAGCGACGCTCGCCGGTCTTTGTGTCATAGGCCGAAACGCGGACCTCGGAATCCAGCACGAAGACCTGGCCGTCGGCGATCACCGGCGATGCCGTCAGCCGCGTGCTCGAAGTCGATCCCGTACCAATGCCGCTGTCCCAGATCTCGCCAAGCTGACCCGCGGCCGAAAGGTGATGCATTGCATTGTCCGGATAGCCACCGGGCTGCGGCCAGTCCGCGTTCACCGAGGGCTTGGGCAGCACGACGGGCACATTGGCAAGCTTGGGGTCAGCCTCGACGGCCGCCGCCTTCGGAAGTACCGAGATCCGTTCGCCACGGATGTCGACCTTCTTGCCCGGCGTAATGAAATCGTCAAAGGTCTCGCAAGCCCCCAGCGACAGAAGGCCGGCAAGCACGAAGGGAACAGCAGAAAGGCGGCTCTGCCTGATGGATAAACGCATGACTGGAAAATCCCTGTGGGGTTAGGGCGAAGGTGTTTCAGGCGTGGCCGGCGGCAGCGTAGGAAGGGCCGGCATATCGGCCGGGCCGAGGAGGCTGCCGAGGCCTGCCGGCGCTGATGGATCAAGGCCGAACGGCAGAAGCGGACGGCCGGACAACTGTGCCGCCATGCGCTTGTTCATCTCCTGGAAGGTCAGGCCGCCTTCGATCAAGGCCTTCATTTCCTCGGCACGACGCTTCAGTTTTTCCGGCGCTGTGGGCATCGCGATGGCCTGCTCATAGAGCTTGATCGCGTCAGCATCCTTGCCGGCACGCCAGTTGGCATAGGCAAGCAGCTCAAGCGCGCCGGCTTGCCAGGGGCCAGCCCCCGCAATGAGGGGATCAAGACGTTTGCGCACATCCTCAAGCGATGCGGTCTCGACCGTGAGCAGCGTGGCCCGGAGGGTGGCAAGCCCCGCAAACAGCGGATCGGCGTCGCGCGCGACCTGCTCGTAGAGCTTCACCGCCTTGTCGACTTCACCGGTCCGGCCGAGCATCGCGGCCTCCTGCAGGCGGGCAAGCAGGGCATAGCCGCCAACCGCCTTCTCGCCGAGCTTTCGAAACCGCTCGGTCGCGCCCTTGTTGTTTCCGGCCTCGATGTCGCTCATGGCCGAATCGAACGCGCGCGAAGAGGCCAGGGTCTGCTCCCCACGCCAATACGTCCAGAACTGGTAGCCACCGACTGCCAGCACGGCAATCACGGCCGCTCCAATGACGGGAATCTGGTATTTCTTCCAGAGATCGGCGAGTTGCTGCCGGCGGTGCTCTTCCTGCAGTTCCTGAAAAACGTCGCTCACGCGTAAACCTTCGGCTCGGGACGGGCTGAAAATCGGCCCATGAGGGAAGCGGACATTAGCCATCTTGCAGGCGTCCCGCAATCAATAGGCGAAGAGATCGCCCGAATATGGTCCGAATATGGAGCGCTACGAGCGGATTAATTCGCGGAAATGACGAGCCGGCCCGGTGGGGCCAAATTCAAGTTGCAAACGGGCCGCACCGATATCGACGGACTGTGCAAATATCCCCCGCCACCACTACCTGTAGATGTGTTAACTCCTGGACCTCCCACCAATATGTGTCTTTGTTGCACCCGGTCGGACTTCTTTGTCCCGGGCGATTGAATTTCACAGGAGCTAGGGCCTACATAACCCACGAACGCGAAACTGATGGGTGCAGAAGCACTTGACGGCAAGCGTAACAAATCTGGTTGAACGGGACACACGCACGATGAAACGTGCAGGCTCAATTCTGACGGCGGCTGCAGCGGGGCTCATCCTCGTCTCTGCGCCCGTGCACGCGTCGGAAGAGGTCAGTGCCTCCCGCATTCTCAGCAAGGTTTACGCCAGCCTCGGGATGGACGACGAAATGTCGGACGTCGAGCCGAGCAGGAACGGTATCTTCTTCGGCGTGCACAGCAACGTCGGGCCTGACTCCGGCCTGATC
>JBILGJ010000261.1:0-4496 GCA_044351125.1 Micropepsaceae bacterium | reverse complement strand
GGGTCGACCGCCCTCGTCTGCGTGCGCAGGCCATAGAGCAGGTTGCTCCTGATATCGACCGGAAAAAAGAAGGCCTCTGCCCCGGCATAGGCAATCTTCCGTGCTGCCACGGCATCGTTCATGTCAGAGAAGTCGGCATCGCCAGCGCGTATGACGCCCTCGCGCAGCGCAAACTGCCTTGAGAAGGCGAGACCAAAGGCCTCCTTCCCGCCCCCAGAGGGACCTGTAACCGCCACTGACTGGCCTGGCGACAGTCTGGTGTCGACGTCATCAAGCAGCATGAAGCCCGCGTCGTCGGCAAGCTTCACGTTCTTGAACTCGATCCGGTCCAGCTCCTTCGTAACGGCAGCAGCTGGCGGTACCTCCTGGGGTGGACGCATGCCCTCGGGGTGAAATTGCTCCATGACCTGGTTGTACTTGATCTCGACGTCCTGGCGCTGCAGGTCCCAGTCGATCAATTCCTTGATCGGGCCAGGCAGATCCTTGTAGGCGATGATCACGGCGACGAGCTGACCGACGTCGAGCTGGCCGGTGATCACGAAATAGCCACCGGCTGCGTAGAATATGAAGGGCGTGAGCTGCGCGATGAAGTTGTTCAGCGACTTGACGAAGTACTTTCGCTGATAAAGTTCAAAGCGGATGTCGAAGATGCGGCCTAACCTGGCGATGATCTCGGCGCGCTCCCAGTTGCCTGTTCCCTGGCTGCGGATGTCGGCCCCGCCGTCCACAAGTTCACCTACGCGGCCCGCGAGTTCGCGGGCCTGGATCTGTCTCAGCTTGCCGAGCCGCAGGATGGGACGGCGCAGATAGGGGATGACCACGGCCTGCACCGCCACGATGGCGCCCGACACGAGACCCAGCCAGATGTTCTGGACCAGAATGAATGTCATAGCCGTGATTGCCTGGCCTGCCAGGAATACGGGCCAGACGATGGCGTCGCCGGTGAAGCCGCCCAAAGGCTCGACCTCGTCCTTCACCATCGATGCCATCTCGGCCTGCTTCACCCGGCGCAGATGGGCGGGTGGGAAGCGCAGTATCCGATCAACAAGTTCGAAACGCAGGCGTCGCAACAATCGCTCGCCCAGCCTGCCCTTCATCGTGTTTACGAGAAACTTCAGGAAGCCGTTAAAGCCCACGAGTGCCAGAAACGTGAGGCTAAGGGCAAACAGATAGGGAAGTCGCTCCAGGGGAAAGCCGCTGAAGATGGTCCAGGTCCCTGAGAGCCAAGCCGGCAGAAAACCGGGCAAGGCGAAGGACAGCTGCATGAAGGCCTGTGTCGCGCCCGGATCCTCGAAGCCTCCACCCTGGATCGGACCGTTGATGATGAGCTTGGGAAGCGTGAGGGTCAGGAAATAGAATGGCTGCGCCAGCAGTGCGATGCACAGTATTACGATCTGGTCGCGCCGGGAGTGCTGCCATATATAGCTATAGAGGGACTTGTGGCTGGACATCAGGTTCCGATCGGCTCTCCGCGGCGCCGGGATGCGTGCCAGCAGGGTCTGCCTTGCCGATACGCCCGTTGCTGAAATAATGGTCCGGATTGGCGCAACAGACAACGTCCCGAGAGGTTCATCATTACATCGACTGCGGCTCGCGTCCTGATCTACAGCCACGACAGTTTCGGTCTGGGCCATATCCGACGCTGCCGGACAATAGCCCATGCGCTGGCCGAGGCCATCCCGAAGCTGCGGGTCCTCATTGTATCCGGTTCGCCGATCATCGGCAGCTTCGATTTCAAGACGCGCGTCGACTTCGTCCGGGTGCCAGGCATCATCAAGCTGCGCAGCGGCGACTATGTGCCCCTGGGCGCCCATGGGTCCATCGACTCGACGACGGCGCTTCGCTCGTCCCTGATCCGGGAGACGGCGCTCAGCTTTGCGCCCGACCTTTTCATCGTTGACAAGGAGCCGCTCGGGTTGCGGGGCGAACTTGAAGCCACCCTTTCGAGCCTCAAGGCACGCGGGACGCGGCTTGTGCTGGGCTTGCGTGATGTCCTTGATGAACCGAAGGCGCTTGCCGCGGAATGGACACGCAAGAATGCGATTTCGGCGGTTGAGACCCTCTACGACGACATCCTCGTCTATGGGCTCAGAGACATCCAGGATCCGCTTGAAGGGCTGGGGCTTGCCGGGCCTGTTACCGCGCGGGTCCGATACACGGGTTATCTCAGGCGGACGCGACCTGCGTCGAAGCCTACTCATGCCGTTCCGGACATCGGCGAGCGGGTTCTAGTCACCGCCGGCGGTGGCGGTGACGGCGAAACCCTCATCGACTGGGTCATCTCGGCTTATGAACAGAGGGGAGAGGAACTACCGAAGGCGCTGGTTGTTCCCGGACCTTTCATGAACGCCGGCGTTCGCCAGTCCTTCGAGGACCGCATGGAGCGGCTTCCTGCCCTCAAGGGCATTACCTTCGAACCGCGGATGGAGCACCTCCTGGCGGACGCGCGCGCCATCATCTGCATGGGTGGCTACAACACGTTTTGCGAAATCCTCTCGTTCGACAAGCGCGCGGTGCTTGTGCCGCGTCGCGTGCCGCGCTGCGAACAGACCATACGGGCGCAGGCGGCCGACCGTTTGAGCCTGGCGCGATGGGTGCCGGAGCCGGATGCGGGGGCTGCAGGTGATGTCGGTCCGATCGTGAATGCCATCGCCGGGGTGGACGCGCAGCCTCTTCCCTCGATGCATGCCCCGGCAGGGCTTCTCGATGGGCTCGACAACGTCGTTGCGCATTGCCGCTCCGTGCTGGGCCTTTCGTCGGGGTTGTCATGACCCTGTGTGGTGCGCCACTTGCGATTGTCGTCAAGGGGTATCCGCGCCTGTCCGAAACCTTCATCGCGCGCGAGCTGGCCGCGCTGCAGCGCAGGGGCGTTGCCTTCTCGCTGCATGCCCTGCGCCATCCGGCTGCCGATGCTGCGCTGACTGACCAGGCGCCGCGCGTGGCCTGCGACTACCTGCCGGAATACCTGCACGAGGCACCGCTTGTGGTCGCGCGTGCGTTTGCATTGGCCACGACCCTTCCGGGTTTTTCCGTTGCCTTTCGTGCCTTTTGCGCCGACGCCCTGCGCGACACGAGCCGCGCCCGTATGCGGCGCTTCGGGCAGGCCTGCGTTCTTGCGAGCCGGCTTGGGGCGCATGTTCGTCACATTCATTGTCATTTTGCACATAGCCCTGCATCGGTAGCGCGGTATGCGGCTCTGATGCTGAAGACGGGGTACAGCATTTCGGCGCATGCAAAGGATGTGTGGACAGATCCGCCCTGGGATCTTGGGGCCAAGCTGGAGGGTGCAGCCTTCGTGGTCACCTGCAACACACCTGCCCTCGACCGGCTGAGGTCGCTTGCCCCTGGATGCAATCTCTCGCTCATCCGGCATGGCGTGGATCCGGGACTTGTCCTGCGGGGTGCGCGGCTTTCCACGCGCGACGGGAAGGATCCTGCTGCGCCGATCAGGTTGCTTTCGGTTGCGAGAGCGGTCGAGAAAAAGGGGCTGTTCCATCTTCTGGATGCGGTGTCACGGCTTAAGGGATCATTGCATTTCCGTCTGGAGCACTTTGGGGGCGGACCGCTTCTCGAGCAGTTGAAGCACAAAGTCGGGGCACTGGGCCTGCATTCGATCGTGTCGCTGCACGGTGCGCGGCCACACGCCGAGATCATCGCGGCGATGGACCGCTCGGACCTTCTTGTCTTCCCGGCGGATGTTGGATCCGATGGTGACCGGGACGGCTTGCCCAATGCCCTGCTCGAAGCCAATGCCCGCGGGTTGTGCGTGATTGCCTGCGATGCCGGCGGCGTGCGAGATGCCGTTCGCGATTGCGAGACCGGGGTGCTTGCGGAGCGCGGGAATGCCGAGGCCCTCTCGGCGCGAATTCTGGCGCTGTGTGCCGATCCAGACGAACGGTTGCGTCTTGCGCGGGCTGCACTCCTGACCAATGCGCATCTATTCGATGCAGAGGCCGGGTATGACCGGATTGCGGCGCTGCTTCGTCAGGCGACAGGTGGCGCATGCGGGTGATGTTCCATTCGCCCTTTGCAACCGCCGATGCGAATGCGGCCTCCGGTGCGTCGCGCATGGCGGTACTGTTTCGACATGCGCTCGAGCTTGGCGGGGCGTCCGTTATCTGCCCTGCCCTGCCGCTGACGCGTGACGGTGCCGGGGATCCCGAAGCGCAGGTGCGCCTCAAGGCATGCGCCGAAGAGGCGGGTCGAGACCTGCTTGCCATGATTGCTGACGGCCGCATGCCGCGGCCTGACGCATGGTTCAGCTATCATGTGTATTACAAGGCCCCCGACTGGATCGGCCCCCTGGTATCGGCGGCGCTTGGGGTTCCCTATATCGTTGCCGAAGGATCGCATGCGCCAAAGCGTGCGCAGGGGCCTTGGCGGCTCGGCCACGAGGGGGCGAGCCGTGCCTTGGCCTCGGCGCGGGTCCTGCTTGCGATGACGGCATTCGACCGCCACTGCCTTGAGCAGGTGGGCCCGGGTCGTGTGCATGACTT
>JBILGJ010000035.1:0-14081 GCA_044351125.1 Micropepsaceae bacterium | reverse complement strand
TGATCGCTTGGCTTCCGGGGAACATACCGCTCGAGGACAGCGTATCGATTGCGCACGGCGACTATCGGCTCGAGAACACGATCTTCCACCCGACAGAGCCCCGGATGATCGCTGTCCTGGACTGGGAGCTTTCCACCATCGGACATCCTCTGGCAGACCTCGCCTATAACTGCCTTGGCTATCACTACATCAACCCGCGCCAGGGTGGGCTCGTGGGCATCGATCACGGTGCGACGGGCATTCCGACCGAGGACGAGCATGTGAGGCGGTACTGCGAGCGTACGGGGCGCGGACCGATCGAGAAATGGCCCTTCTATGTGAGCTTCTCGCTGTTCCGGCTCGCGTCGATTTCGCAGGGTGTCTACAAGCGCGGTCTCGACGGCAACGCCAGTTCGGAGACGGCTGCGCAGTTCGGCAATACCTGCCAGTTCCTTGCCGAAAATGCCTGGCGCCTGGCGCAGCAGGTCCGCTGATTTTACGCGGCTGGTTGCCATCGGGTTACCATCAGCGTCGATGATGCACGCTGGTTTGCAGAACTGCGTACATTCAAGCAGGCGTTTGGCATTCGGACCGGCTGCGCTGTCAACCCGTTGTTACGCGCTGGTGACCTATGATGCGTGCCTTGCGCATTTCAATTCCCTGAGCCGATGTTGCCATTATCGACAGCCCTGAACCGCCCTGCCCCGGTATCCGGTACCGGACCGTTCGCTCACGCGTTCCCGCGGGACTTCCACTTTGCGCTGGCCGAGCGTGCGGCGCAAATCGGATACTGGCGGCAAGAGGTCGGGCCCCAACCTGCCTACTGGTCCACCGGGCTCTTTGCTCTGTTGGGGCTTGATCCGGCAACCACGACGCCCTCGAGCGAATACCTGATGGAGCGCATCCATCCGGATGATAGAAAGACCGTCCGGCGGGCGCTGGCCGAGGCGGAATCCACGGGCAATCCGTTCCACTTCCGGGCGCGTTCGTGGTTGCTCACTACCGAGCGGATCTTCGATACCCATGGCGAGGTCGAACGCGACGAGCAGGGTCGTGTCATCGCCTTGCTGGGCGTGGTGCGAGAGGTCACGTCTGAGGTGGAAGCGCAGCGCCAGGTACAGGAGTCCGAGGCAACCTATCGCCTGATCATGGAAGAGGCGACGGACATGATCACCCGCGTCGCCCCTGATGGACGAACGACCTTCGTTTCGCCAGCCGTGCGGCAGATCCTGGGTTACGAGCCCGAGGAGGTCATCGGGCAGATGACCATCGATTTTGCGCATCCGGATGACCTCGTGGCGATCGTTGCTGCCTCTCGCGAGGCGCGTGCAAGCGGGTCCATGGCCACTTTCGAACATCGCCGGCGCCATCGCGACGGTCATTATGTGTGGCTTGAGACCAGGGCCCGCTTCCTCATCCACCCGCAAACGGGTGAGCCTTGTGGCGCGATTTCGATCAGTCGCGAGATCGGCGAGCGGAAGGAATTCGAACAGGAACTTCTTGCCGCACGGGAGCGCGCGGAGCTGGCGAACCAGACGAAGTCGCGCTTCCTGGCCAACATGAGCCACGAACTTCGGACGCCCCTGAATGCCATCATCGGGTTCTCGGACATCATGATGCGCGAGATGTTCGGGCCGATCGGCAACGAACGCTACGCCGAATATGTCCGCATCGTGAACGAGTCGGGCGCCTTGCTGCTTGACCTCATCAATGACGTGCTGGACATGTCGCGCATCGAAGCCGGCAAGTACCGGCTGAATGTCGAGACCTTCGATGCCCGCGAGCCCATCGACGCTGTCGTGCAGATGCTCTCGAGCCGGGCGATGGAAAAGAAGCTCGTCGTGGAAACGCGTCTCACGCCGCCTGACCTGCAGGTGGCCGCAGACAAGAGGGTCCTCACACAGATCCTGATGAACCTGATGTCCAATTCCGTCAAATTCACGGATCCTGGCGGGCGTATCGAGCTTGGCGCGAGTGGTGGCGAGAAGGAAATCCGCTTGTGGGTGTCGGACACCGGGTCCGGCATTCCGCCCGAATTCCTCTCGCGCATCGCAGAACCGTTCGAACAGGCCGCCAACGACCTGGCCCGCGCCCATGGCGGTTCGGGTCTCGGGCTTGCGCTCGTGAAATCGCTTGTCACGCTGCACGGTGGATCCTTCGCGATCACCAGCGTGCTTGGCGAGGGCACGTGCGTCACGGTGACCCTGCCGATCGTCCAAATGCAAACGGACCAGCCAGCCTGACGGCCAGCCGGTCCGCTATCCTGCCCGGGTGCGGGCGTGCAGCCCGTCCTGTTACTGGGCTGCGTCCATGCGCATCTTGTTCGAGTATTTGCCGAACTCGAGGCGTGCGATCGTGCGGTTGTGGACCTCGTCCGGGCCGTCGGCGAGGCGCAGGGTGCGCTGGCTGGCGTAGAGCCTGGCAAGACCCGAGTCCGTCGTCACGCCGGCACCACCCCAGGCCTGGATGGCGTCGTCGATGACCTGGAGGGCCATGCGGGGGCCTGCGACCTTGATCATCGCGATCTCGGTGCGGGCGACCTTGTTGCCGACCTTGTCCATCATGTCGGCGGCCTTGAGCGTCAACAGGCGACACATGTCGATGTTGATGCGAGCCTCGGCGACGCGCTGTTCCCACACCGAATGCTCGGAGATGCGCTTGCCGAAGGCCTCGCGCGTCATCAGGCGCGTGCACATGAGTTCGAGCGCACGCTCGGCGGCGCCGATCGAGCGCATGCAGTGATGGATGCGGCCCGGCCCGAGGCGGCCCTGCGCGATCTCGAAGCCCCTGCCCTCGCCGAGGATCATGTTCTCGACGGGCACCTTCACGTTCTCGAAGACGATTTCGGCATGGCCATGCGGGGCGTCGTCGTAGCCGAAGACCGGCAGCATGCGCTTGATGTGGACGCCGGGTGTGTTCGTCTCGACCAGGACCTGCGACTGCTGGCGGTATCGATCACCCTCGGGATCGGTCTTGCCCATGACAATCATGATCTTGCAGCGCGGGTCGCCCACACCTGACGACCACCACTTGCGGCCATTGATGACGTAGTGGTCGCCCTTGCGCTCGATGCGGGTGCGAATATTTGTGGCGTCGGACGAGGCCACCTCGGGCTCGGTCATGATGAAGGCCGAGCGGATCTCGCCGGCGAGCAGCGGCTTCAGCCACTTCGCCTTATGCTGGTCGTTGCCATAGCGCTCGAGGACTTCCATGTTGCCGGTATCGGGCGCCGAACAGTTGAAGACCTCCGAGGCAAATCCAATGCGGCCCATCATTTCGGCGAGCGGCGCGTATTCGAGGTTCGTGAGCCCTGCGCCGTGGCTGCTTTCGTTGAGGAACAGGTTCCAGAGGCCCTGCGCCTTTGCCTTGGCCTTGAGATCCTCGACCACGGGCACGACGATCCAGGGGTTGCCCTTGGCGCGCGCGTCGGCCATCTGCTGGTTATAGACTTCCTCGGCCGGATAGACGTGCTTGTCCATGAAGTCGGAGACCCTGCGGATCCACTCCTTCATGCGGGGGGTGTAATCGAAATCCATGACGTTCCTCCTCGATTGAATGGCGATGGCCGGGAGACTAGCCCGGCAAGGGTCGCCCCGCTAGGACGCATGTCAGCGCCGGGCGCGGAAAAAGGCCTTGAGGAGCGCGCTGGCCGTATCGGCATGCCCCTGATCAAGATGGACGATTTCGGGCCGATGGTGGCAGGTTGGCTGGCCGAAGAATTGCGGTCCGTGCAGCACCGCCCCACCCTTCGGATCGCCCGCGGCGAAGACGAGGCGTGCGATGCGCGCCATCGCAATGGCGCCGGCGCACATCGCACAGGGCTCGAGGGTCACGTAAAGCGTTGTTCCGACCAGACGCTCGTTTCCGAGGCGACTGGCTGCATGACGGATGGCTTCGATCTCGGCGTGCGCCGTCGGGTCACGGCGCTCGACGATGCGGTTACCATCGGCGGCCAGCACGGTCGAGCCGTCAGCTGCCACAAGAACCGCGCCCACGGGCACGTCCTGGCGCTCGGCGGCCTGGCGCGCTTGGGTTAATGCCAACTCCATGAAGCGGTCATCTTGCGTCATCATTTCCGTATGCCCCGCCCCCGTCTCTGGTACAACCCCGAAGATGACCGAGACGAACGAAACGGGCGGGGAACGGATTGCGAAGGCGCTTGCGCGCGCCGGCGTTTGCTCGCGCCGCGATGCCGAGCGGCTGATTGCCGAAGGTCGCGTGTCGCTGAACGGAAAAGTGCTCGATACGCCGGCGGTGAAGGTCGGTCCGTCCGACCGGATCGTGGTTGATGGCAAGCCCATCAAGAGCCCCGAGCGCACCCGGCTTTGGCGGTACTACAAGCCGAAGGGACTTGTGACGAGCCACAAGGACGAGAAGGATCGTCCGACGGTGTTCGAGAACCTGCCGCCGGGCATGCCGCGGGTGATTTCGGTCGGAAGGCTTGACTACAACTCGGAAGGCCTTCTGCTGCTGACGAATGATGGTGCGCTCGCACGCAAGCTCGAACTGCCGTCGAATGGCTGGATCCGTCGCTACCGGGTGCGTGTGTTCGGCAAGCTGGAACAGGCGGACCTCGACCGGCTGAAGAAGGGTGTGACGATCGATGGGGTTGCCTATGGCCCCGTGGAGGCAGCGCTTGACCGGCAGCAAGGCGGCAACGCGTGGGCGACCATATCCCTGAAAGAAGGCAAGAACCGCGAGGTACGCCGGCTGATGGAGTTCATCGGCGTGAAGGTGAACCGGCTCATCCGCGTATCGTTCGGCCCCTTCCACCTCGGTCTGCTGAAGGAAGGCGCGGTGGACGAGGTGTCCTACAAGGCGCTGAAGGAACAGCTTGGGCTTGCGGGCCCCGAGGGCAAGGACTAGCAGGGACGTGCGCATCATCTCGGGCAAATTCCGCGGGTTGTCGCTTGCTGCACCCAAGGACGACCGCATCAGGCCCACGTCGGACCGGGTGCGCGAAGCGTTGTTCAACGTGATTGCGCACAACGACTTCGGGATCGGTTTCACGCTGGCCGGGGCGCGGGTGCTGGACCTTTTCGCAGGCACGGGCGCGCTCGGGCTCGAGGCGCTCTCGCGCGGCGCGGCCTTCGTCATGTTCGTCGATGACCACTTCGAAAGCCGCGGCCTGATCCGGCGAAATGTCGAGGCCGCGCATGCCACGGGGGCGACCAAGATCTGGCGGCGTGATGCGGCGGCCCTTGGCGAGATGCCCGCGAATGCGAATGGACCGTTCGACCTCGTCTTTATTGACCCACCCTATCGGCAGGGCCTTGCCGAGCGGGCGCTTGCAAGCCTGGTCGAGGGTGGCTGGCTTGCGCCGCGCTGCCTCCTGGTCGTTGAAACGGCCGGTGGCGAGACGCTGTCCATTCCGGAGGTGCTGACCGTGTCGGACGAGCGCGCCTATGGCGACACGCTCGTCAGGTTGCTGGTGACCCGCAGCGGGTGAAACGCGTTGCTTCCTCTAGTGCCCCGGCAGCAGCTGGTAAGAGTCCTCGTAGAAGGTGCCTTCCCAGGTCTGGCGCGGCGACGGGATGAGCACGGTCGCCCCGGGCTTGGTTGCGTCCCAGCGCTTGAGCATCGCGTGATCCTCGTGGACCGTGTTGTGGCAGTGCTCGACGAAGGTTCCGGCGAACTCGCGGATCCGGATGGCAATTTCCATCTCGTTGGAGTCACCGGTCGAGGTTGGTCCGATGCGGTACAGGTCCTTGCGGGCGTACTTTTCCCAGATGGGCACGGGACCACCGTCACGGTTGAGGATGCGGCCTTCCTCGAAGTGCACGTGGATCGGGTGAGCCCAACCGTTGCCGCCATTCACGAAACGCCAGATCTCGAGATCGCCGATCTTCGGGGAGGCGGTAATGCGCTTGTGGTCGAAGCCAAGACCCTGGCCGCCGTCGGTCTTGATGGTCCAGGGCTTTTCATCCGTGCCGCTTGAACGTCCGAAGATGAACTCGCGCACGCGGGCCGAGGCCAGTTCCTCGGGCGTGATGGGCACGAGCGGGATCATCTTCTTCTTGCCGACCTCATAGTCGGCCGGGTTCATCGACATGTCGGTGCCGGTGTAGGCAACGACGCGGAACTCCATCACTCGGCCGACCGCAGGATCGTTGTCATACTTGGCGCTCAGCGCCTCGGCGAGTGGCACGATCCGCTTAGGCCCCTTGCCGTCGCCGTGCTCCATCAGGTTCACCAGATAAAGCTTCGATCCGACGGGGTGCCTCTTGAAATCGATGACAATGTCAAAGCGCTCGCCGATGGCCTGGGGCGGAAGGTCCTGGCTCTCAGCATTCGGGAAGGGAATGCTGTGTTCCATGATGTTCCCGTCATTCGAGACGATGTGGTAGGGAACGCGCTGGCCACGTGCGTCGACGATCGCGAACTTGAAGTAACGCGAGATCGCGCCGTTGAGCAGGCGCAGGCGATAGCGCCGCGCACGAACGTCGAGGTAGGGCTTGAAGGCCCAGTTGACCAGGACGCGGTCACCAACGAAGCCCTCCTTGTTGAAGATGTTGAACCACAGCTGGCCCTTGGCATCCCACGCCTTGTCGGCGACGACGAGGTTCACGTCATAGTCGCGGTTGCCCCAGTCGAGCCCTGTACCACTGGGCAGGCACAGGTTCGGATAGTCGGCGTGCGCGTAGTTGCACTGGAAGCCTTCGCGGCCGCGGTCGACAGCGCTGTAGACATTCATCATCGCCGCCATGCCCTTGTAGACGTTCTCGGCGGTGTGGTCCTTCATGTGGTCGTGGAACCACTGGCTGCTCATGGTCTCGCGCCAGTCGCCGCGGACCCGCACGATGCCGCCCTTGCCATCGGGGTAGCCGGCGCGAATGTCGGTCGCGCCGGTGTTGATCGAGTCGTAGCCGGCAAGGATGAGCGGCCAGCGATAATCATAGAACTGCCCGGGGAAGAAGAACGCGGCCGTGTAGCCGTCGCTCTCGGCGGGATTGTGGCCGTTATGGTGATGGGTGGTGAGCGTGTGTCTGCCGAAGCCGTTGTTGGCGGCAGCATTGAGCGGCAGGAAGTTGTAGTGCCGGAACAGGGTCGGGAGGCCGACACGCGCCTGCAACAGCTTGGGCGGCATGGTGCCGTCGAAGGTCCAGACGGAATTGGCCTGCTGGACGGGCATCGACGGGTGGAAGCGGATGGCTGCGTTCCGCGTCGTGCCGCCGGAATGATAGAGGCCACCGGGCTTGAACTCGCCAACTGCATAGCCGTGGCGCTGCCATGTATCGCGCATGCCGCTGTTCACACGGCCCGTGGTCGTGGAGGCGACGAAATATTCCTTCGGCGGGAACTCGTCCCAGCGCTGGTGGGCATACCACTCGCCCTTCGGCCGGCCTTCGGCGGGGCTGTAGGTGATCGGGCGCACGCAGTCGCTGATCTTCGAAAGCCACGGGTTGATGCTGGTGGTGTTTGCCTGGCGGGTAGGCAATGCAACAAGCGCTTGCTGGCGCAGGAATGTGTCGATGGCCGTCGAGGCGGGACCAAGGTCGCATGTTGCGGGAACGGGCGCCGGCGTGCATCCGGTGCAGGCCGTCGTCGGCACGGGCCTTGTCCCGAACTCTTCGAAAATCGGAACGTGGTGCGTGAAGGGCTTGGCGCCGAACAGGGGACTGGCCGGGCCGCCTGTTGGAATGTCGCGTGCGGCAACGGGATATACGACCGCTGCCATCAGCAACGCGCCTGCCATTCTTGCCAAAATCGTCGGGATTTTGGGCGTTGGCATCGGGGAATTCCTTTGTGCAGCAGCGAACTCGGCACCGAAATGCGCGCAAGTGACTGCGATTTAATGGAATTTTTTTTATTTCGAATGAGAAGGAATAGAAAGGCGGCGGCCATCACATTCCCGCGCGTAACCCGACAAAACTGGCTGCCTGTGACTATATTCACACGCGCAGGAGGCTTTTCACGTCTCTGGAATGTATTCCCTTGAGCGAGTTTAACCGTGTTTCTCGCGCTTCACGCGAAACAGGGCTGCGCGACTTCTCCCCGAGAGCGAATCAGGCAGGCGCAGATCAGCGCCGACCGAACAGTCGTTCGATGTCGGCCAGCTTCAGCTCAACGTAGGTGGGGCGGCCATGGTTGCACTGGCCTGAGAGCGGGGTTGCTTCCATTTCCCGCAGAAGCGCATTCATCTCTTCGAGCGAGAGGCTCCGCCCTGCCCTGACCGAGCCATGGCAGGCCATGGTGGCGAAGACCTCGTCGAGGCGCTCCTTCAGGGACAGTGCGCTTCCAAATTCTTCGATCTCGTCGGCCAGATCGGTAACCAGTTGCCTGATGTCACCGCCCTTCAGGACGGCGGGGACCTCGCGCACAAGAACAGCGTCGCTGCCGAACCCCTCGACCACGAGGCCAAACTCGCGCAGTTCGTCGGTGCGCGCGGCAAGGACCGATGCGCGGCCCGGATCGAGCGTCACGACCTCGGGAATGAGCAGCGCCTGGCGCGCGACGGTACCACCAGACGCTGCCTGCTGCATCTTCATCAGCACAAGGCGCTCGTGGGCCGCGTGCTGGTCGACGATGACGATGCCGTCGGCTGTCTGCGCCACGATGTAGGTGTTGTGCAACTGCCCGCGCGCTGCGCCGAGCGGAAAGCGCTCCTGCGCGGGCGCGGCTGCGGGAACCGGTCCGAGGGGGCGGGCCATCGGCGGGGCGTCAAGAAACTGCGGCTGGTGCTGGACGACCGCAGGGGGCGGCACGAAGCTGGCCCCAGGCTCGGACATTTGCAACGGGGCCTGCGCCACAGGCCGTGGTGCCCATGCGTCGCGCATCAGGCGCAACTGGTCGACGGCCGATGCCGAGACTGTCGTGGCTGCGCGGCTGCCGTCCTGCATGATGGCGGCCTTGAGGGCGCTCACAATGAGACCGCGCACGAGGTTTGCATCCCTGAAGCGCACTTCCGTCTTGGCCGGATGAACGTTCACGTCAACATCGCCCGCAGGCAGGTCGAGGAACAGGGCCACGGCCGGGTGGCGATCGCGCGCGAGCACGTCGGCATAGGCCCCCCTGACGGCACCAACCATCAGCTTGTCGCGGACAGGGCGCCCGTTGACGAACAGGTACTGGTGCGCGGCAGTTCCACGCGAATAGGTCGGCAGGCCGGCGTAACCTGTCACATGGATCTCGCCGCGCCGGGCATCGACCCGCATGGCATTGTCCGAGAAATCGCCACCCAGCACGGCGGCGAGGCGGCGCAGGCGGCCATCGAAGAGATCGCCGGTCTCTGGCTCCACGCGCAGCATCAGCCGCTCATCGGCGTGAAGGCGAAAACCGATGTCGGCGCGGGCCAGCGCAAGGCGCCGGATCGTCTCCATGATCGCATTCAGCTCGGAGCGGTCGGACTTCATGAACTTCAGGCGCGCCGGCGTTGCAAAGAAGATGTCGCGCACCTCGATCACGGTGCCGTGGGGGGCGAAGCTGTTGAAGGCCTCGGGGCGAACCGGCGAGACATGGCCCGCCTCTACGCTGATGGCATTTGTGTCGCCGCCATCGCGTGGCCTCGAGACAATCGAGAGGCGTGCGATGGCACCAATCGACGGCAGCGCCTCGCCACGAAAACCGAGCGTACCGATGGCCATGAGGTCGTCGTCGCCCGTCTCGTCGACGGGAAGCTTCGAGGTGGCATGACGCTCGATGGCAACCCTCAGTTCGTCGGCCGTCATGCCGCACCCATCGTCGGCGATGCGGATGAGCGACATTCCGGCATTGACCACGTGGACATGAATGTTGCGGGCGCCGGCGTCGATTGCGTTTTCGACCAGTTCCTTGAGTGCGGAAGCCGGACGCTCGACGACCTCGCCCGCCGCTATGCGGTTGATCGTTCCTTCGGTCAGCCTGCGTATTCTCACCGGCCGGCGTCCAGATATTGCATGGTCAACAGCTTGCCGGCTTCCACGGCGGGCTGGCCGAACGGATCGACATTCCAGAGCCGCGCAGCGACCAGCGTTTCGAGGATGAAATGCACCATCAGGGCAGCGAGGCCCGTCTCGTCGAGCGGTGCGTGAAGCTTGATCGCGCGTACGGGCCTGCCGCCGCGGCGCAAGCTCTCGGCTGTCGCCAGTGACTGCGCATGTGTGACGTCGGACAGGTCGCGACCGGCGAAGGCGGCGAGGCCTGCCTTCGTGGCCCAGGTGCTGCTCGCGGAAAGGGTCTGCTCGCGCGGGACGCTGACCAGCGTGAATAGCTTGTCTGCCGGTCCGTCGAGATAGAGCTGCAATTGGCTGTGCTGGTCGACGGGGCCCAAGGCATCTACCGGCGTCGTGCCATGGCCCGACTTGCCCAGGCTTTCGGCCCAGAGCTGGCGCCACCATTTGGCAAAGCGTTCGAGCCTGTCGGTGTAAGTCCACATCACCTGCTGCGAAAGGCCGACGTCACGCGCGGCCACGGCGAGGGCTGCGCCATCGGCTGGCTTCATGTCGCCGGCTTCGGCCGCAGCGAGGGCGCGACGGCCTGCGTCTCGGAATGCGACGGCGTTTACGCCTGCCAGCATGGCAGGTACGAGCCCCACGGTCGAAAAGGCCGTGTAACGGCCTCCAAGTTCCGGGTCGTGCTCGAGCACGGGTGAACCCATCTCCTCGAGCAACTGGCGGACCGGGTTTGAACCGGGACCGGCCTCGCCTGCGAAGTGATGTTTCAGGTACTTGCCTCCGCCGGCACTTTCGAGCGCTTCAATCGCCGCAAGCATGTGCAGCAGCGGCTCGGCAGTGCCACCTGATTTCGAGACCACATGGAAGCGCGTGGTGCGAAGGTCCACGCCCGCGAGGAAGCGACGGAAGGTCTGGCCATCGAGATTGTCGACGAGGTGGAGACGTGGCGCGGTGCGTGCGGAGGATGAAGCCGCAGCGGTGCCCCAGAAGGACAGCTGCGCGATGGCCTGTGCGCCGAGGCTTGAACCGCCGGTGCCGAGGACGACGACGTCGCTTGCGTCCTTCTGCAGGTGCTGCACCACGGCCTTGGCCGCGCCGATATCATCGTCGCGCTCCAGCGAGCGACGGAAGGCGCGGACGCGCGCGTCCTCGGAGGTCAGCCAGTGGCGCAAGGCTGCGTGTGCTGCACTGCGCCGGGCGGCAAAGGCCTGGTGCAACGCCGCGTGCGTGAGCGCCGGTGTCAGGTCCTGCTGGAATGCCTCGGTCTGCATGGCGGCCTCTTGGCGAATTCCCGTGCCGAAGGAAAGTGGAAAAGCGAAGGGGGCAGATCTCTGCCCCCAATCAGCGTGCGTGATGCGCGACCGCTCCTCAGAACCAGTCGAACCAGCCGCCGGAGCTCTCTTTTTCAGCGGCCTGCTTTTCCTTCTCGGTCGGCAGGGTTGCGGTTGCGGTGCCGCGCTCGATCACTGGCGTTGACGGGCGTGGCGGATCGGTTGCGAGGCGCTTTGCTTCCTTGTTGGCATCCAGCGGCGTGCCGGTCTGCACACTGTCGGAGCGCCAGAAGAGGATCCGGTCGGCATAGGAGCGACCCTTTGCACGCTGGGCGACTTCGGCGCGCAGCTCCTGGCGGATATTGGGGTTTGCCTTGGCGGCCCCGGACGCGGATAGAAGGTCCATTTCGCCCTGCGATGCCGGCGCGTCCTTGGGCGTGCCGCCGAGCACGCGCTGGGCCTGCATGGCCGGGTCGGCATCCTGCGGCCGCGGCGTGCCGGGCTGGGGCGCCTTGAGCGTGAACGTCGCCGGAACGACCAGCGGCGCACGGGCTGTTACTGCCGTTTCGTCGGGGCTTTGCTTGGTGGCACCGATGGATTCCTTGATGCTGGAACACCCGGCCACGGACACGCTCAGAACGGCTGCGAGGGCGAGGCTACGCTGCAACTGATTCACTTGTGTTCCTCCTTGGCATCGCGCGTCCTGCCTTTGGTTTCGGTCAGGACTAGGTCGAGGGCCATGAGCAGCACCCCGCCCACGACGGCGACGTCGGCGATGTTGAAAACGTACCAGTTATATCCGAAGGCGTGCAGCAGGAAAAAGTCCGCCACCGCGCCATAGGAAATGCGATCGATCACATTTCCGACTGCGCCGCCGATTATTAAGCCTATTGCCGAGGCCAGCCGCAAGTCGGTCACCGTGCGCAACCACCAGACGAGGAATGCGGTTACCGCAAGCGCGACCAGGACCAGCGCCCAGCGGCCCAGGTCACTGGTCGCCTCCAGCAGGCCATAGGAAATCCCATGGTTCCACACCATGACGATGTCGAAAAACGGCAGGATTTCGTAACGCAGGCCATTCGGCTCACGCCCGACGGTCTCGATCCAGCCGAGGCCGAACAGGAACCAGAGCTTCCAGGCCTGGTCGAGCAGAAGCACAAAGGCCGCGAGTGCCAGCCCATAGCGCAGCTGCCCCCATGCCCGGAACCTGTCCTGCAACATCGCCCTCACCTTCTGTCATGCTCCGCGACGGCCGCCTCACACCGCAGGCAGAGATGGGGATGGGCCTGGCTTTTGCCAACTTCCGGGAGGATCTTCCAGCAGCGGGCACATTTGGTGCCGGTTGCCTTGGCGAATGCGACGGCCGCACCCGCCACATCCTCGAGGCGGAAGGCGCCTTCCGGGGCCGGCGTGGTCGATACGTGCCCCGCCGAGGTGATCGCGAGCTCGGCGAGGTCGACGCCCTTCAGCAGGGTGGCGTCTTCCGCCCCTTCGACATGAAGGGTCGGGGCGGCCTCGAGGCTGGCGCCGATCACCTTGTCCCGGCGCGCGATCTCGAGCGCCCCGGTGACCACGCGGCGCAGGTCGCGCAGGCGGTGCCACTTCGTGGCGAGGGCCTTGTCCGTCCAGTCAGCAGGAAGCTCGGGGAAGGTGCGCAGGTGCACGCTGTCATGTTCACCGCCGTGGCGCGTACGCCAGACCTCTTCCATGGTGAAGACCATCACGGGCGCAAGCCACGCCGTCAGGCAGTTGAACAGGTGATCGAGCACGGTGCGCGCGGCGCGGCGGCGCAGCGAGGACGGCGCATCGCAATAAAGCGTGTCCTTGCGGATGTCGAAATAGACCGACGACAGGTCAGTGGTGCAGAAATTGAAGACTGTCGAGAAGACGCGGTTGAAGTCGTAGCCGGCATAGCCTGCGCGAACGAGGCCATCGATCTCGGCCAGACGATGAAGGACCCAGCGCTCGAGCTCGGGCATATCCTTGACTGCGACGCGCTCGCCCTCGTTCCAGCCCTTCAGGTTGGCGAGGATGTAGCGCATCGTGTTGCGCAGCTTGCGGTAGGTCTCGACATTGGCCTTGAGGATCTCGGGTCCGAGGCGCAGGTCTTCGGTGAAATCCGAAGACGCCGCCCAGATGCGCATGATCTCGATGCCGTTCTGGTCGGCAACCTTCTGCGGTTCAACCACGTTGCCCAGCGACTTGGACTGCTTGTAGCCCTTCTCGTCGAGCACGAAGCCGTGGGTGAGCACGGTCTTGTAGGGCGCGCGGCCGCGCGTGCCGCAGGCCTCGAGCAGCGAGGACTGGAACCAGCCGCGATGCTGGTCCGACCCTTCGAGGTAAAGGTCGGCGGGCCAGCCGAAGGGCTTCTCGATGACGAAGGCGTGGGTCGCGCCGGATTCGAACCAGACGTCGATGATGTCATCGACGCGCTCGTATTCCGATGCCTTGTACTTGCTGCCCAGGAAGACTTGGGGATCGCTGGTGAACCAGACATCGGTGCCGCCCTTTGCAACGGCGTCGGCGACGCGCTCGTTCACCTCGGCGTCGCGCAGGATCTCGCCACCGTCCTTGCGCACGAAGACGGTGATGGGCACACCCCAGGCGCGCTGGCGCGAGATGACCCAATCCGGGCGGCCCTCGACCATCGAGCGCAGGCGGTTGCGCCCCTTGGCGGGCAGGAACTCGGTTTCGTCGATGGCCTTCAGCGCCAGTTCGCGCAGGGTCTTGCCGCCATGGTCAGCAATCGGCCGGTCCATCGCGATGAACCATTGCGGCGTGTTGCGGAAGATCACAGGCGCCTTCGAGCGCCAGGAATGCGGATAGTCGTGGCGCAGCTTGCCCTTGGCCAGGAGGCCGCCAGCCGCGACAAGGGCGCCGATGACGGCGCCATTGGCGTCGCCGTCCTTCTTGCCGTCGGCGTCCAGAACGCGCTTGCCCGCAAAGAGGGGGACGTGGC
>JBILGJ010000260.1:0-4519 GCA_044351125.1 Micropepsaceae bacterium | reverse complement strand
CGCCGTCCCGCCACTGGTGCTCGTTGCAATCCTGTCGATGGATGCGCTGGCCTACGAGTGGCTCATCGCCTATGGCCTCGCGATCGGCCTTGTAACAGCCTTCATCCTGCCAGCGCGCGAGGCGACGCTGGCCGACGTGCTGGCCACGGGCGGCGGCCGCAGCCTGCAGTCCGCCGTCACCACCATGGTCGGCGTACAGTTCCTCGCCCAGATCGCCGGCATGCTGATGGCACGATTTTCGGCCCTGACCGGCCCCGAGGCCATCATCCTCTCGCAGGTGATCGCGCAGGGCATCGGCCTGTGGGCGACGTTCCGCCTGCCCCGGGGAACCCACGCGCGCCCGCAAGGCGAACCCGAACCCGGCTCGCAATGGCAGCGCATCAAGGCGGGCCTGGGTGCGGTCGCAGCCTCGCCCGCCCTCTTTCCCGTCACCGTGCTGACACTGGCGATCGGCACGCTCTATATCGGAGCCTTCCTCGTGATCCTGCCGGTCATCCTGCGCGAGGAATTCGGCGGCGACGTCCAGCAGATCTCGACGATGCAGGTCTGCTTCTGGGGCGGCACGATCGTCTCCTCTTTCGCGATCAGCCGTGTTGGCCACATCGTGCACCGGGGCCGCTTCATCGTCGCTGCCGTGTCGACGGGCGCTACGGTCCTCGCACTCCTCAGCATCAAGGCGCCGCTGTTCGTGCTCTACGGCCTGATCTTCACCTGGGGCCTTGGGGCTGGCGTGATGATCTCGATGTCACGCACGGCCGTGCAGGAACACGCCCCCAGCGCCCTGCGCGCCCGCGTGATGTCGGTTTTCCAGTTGGGCTTCACGGGCGGAACGGCAATCGGTGCAATCCTCGCAGGCCTTGCCGTCGAAGTTCTCGGCGCCCGCCACGCAACCCTGTTTCCATCGATCTCGATGGCCATCATCCTGGCGCTGCTGGTCACCCGTACACATCTCCTGCAGGTCCGCGCCATTCCCCTCGAAGAAAGCAAAACCGGGTGACAGCGACCGCTCGCACAGGCCTGAACCGCTACCTGCTCGCACAGGGGATCCAGTTCGCAGGCGGTGGCATGCTGGCCGTGCTGTTTCCCTGGCTCATCACGCAGGAACTCAAGGAAAGCCAGATCAATGTCGGCCTCGCCCAGACCTTTGCCAACCTGCCCTTTCTCTTCCTCATCCTTGTGGCAGGCGCCGTCGCCGACGGACGAAACCTGAAGGCCTACCTGCCGCGCCTGCTTGTCGTCATGGCAATGATGCCGGTCCTTCTGGCCCTGCTTGTCGCCTCTGGCGCCCTGACCCTGGTTACCGCCACCGCGGTGATCTTCGTGCTGAGCGCGCTCACCGCCTTCGCCACGCCGGCCCGTGACGCCATGCTGTCGCACGTGGTCCCGCACGGTCCCGACCTCGCGCGTGCATCGGTCCAGACCGTGGCCGCAACCTTTGGCGGACAGGTCATAGGCACCCTTCTGGCAGCCCTCGCCTCCGACGTCGGCGCCGTCCCGCTGCTGTGTGTGCAAGCCGCGCTGATGACCTTTGCAGCGATGCTCATGTCGCGCGTGCAAACGATCACGCCCTTCATCGAACGCCCGCGGCAGGGTTCAATGGTCGGCCACCTGCGGTCCGAGCTGATGGACGGCTTCCGGCTTGTCTGGGGCCACGAACGCCTGCGCACGCTGATCCTTTATCTTTCGATCAGTGCACCGCTCTTCAACGGCATGTTCCTGGTCGGTGTCCCTCTCATGGTGCGCGACATCTTCCAGGGCAGCTCCGCCATGCTGTCGATCCAGTTCACGATCTTCCTCACAGGCATGACCCTGTCATCCTTCGCGCTGTCGCGCCGCCACCCTGTCGAGCGCCCGGGCAGGTTGATCATGCTCCTCTTCCTGACACACATCGTCGTCTTCACCTGCGTCTGGCTCTTCCCCGACCGCAACGTTTTCACCGTGCTGATGTTCTTCTGGGGCCTGAGTTCGGGCGCGTCGATGTCACAGTCCCGTGGCATGATCCAGACGGCCGCCCCGCCGGCCTTCCTCGGCCGCGTTCTCTCGATGCAGCAGTTCTCGATGATGGCAGGGGCCCCCATAGGGGCCCTGCTCTTCGGGGCATTGGCGCAGGCCTTCGGCGTGCTCAATGCCGTTCTGGCGATACCGATCGGCGTAAGCCTGATCTGGATCGTCTTCCGGCTGCGGACGGGCCTCTGGCACTTCCGCCGCGAGGACCATCCGCACCCCTGAACGGCTGGACGCTAGGAGTACTTGCGCTCCGTCCACCACGGATAGAAGACCGGCATGTCCTGCGATACGCGGTCCGGGAACTTCGCAGGCCGCTTCTCGAGGAAGGAAACAACGCCCTCGCGCGCATCGCCCTGCCGCCCGCGTGCATAGATCGCACGGCTGTCGATCTTGTGCGCCTCCATCGGGTGGTCGGCACCCAGCATGCGCCACAGCATCTGCCGCGTCAGCGCAATCGACACGGGCGCGGTGTTCTCGGCAATCTCGCGGGCCAGTGCCTGCGCCACACCCAGCAACTCCTCGGGCTTCACCACTTTCGAGACGAGGCCGCCCGCCAGCGCCTCCTGCGCATCGAACACGCGGCCCGTCGCACACCACTCCATCGCCTTCGAGATGCCCACGATGCGCGGCAGGAACCAGCTCGAGCACGCCTCCGGCACGATGCCGCGGCGCGCGAACACGAAGCCGAACCGCGCGGTCTCGCTGGCGATGCGAATGTCCATCGGCAGCTGCATCGTTGCACCCACGCCAACCGCCGGGCCATTGATCGCCCCGATGACCGGCTTCTTGCTCTCGAAGATGCGCAAGGTCAGTCGCCCGCCACCATCGCGCACGGCCTCGCTGCTCCAGTCCACCTCGCCATTGACTTCGGCCCCGGCCTTCTCGGGACGGTCGCTCCGGTCCGCGTAGTCAAAGGTCTTGGCGCCCGCTGACAGGTCCGCACCCGCGCAAAAGGCGCGTCCCGCACCAGTCACGATGACTGCGCGCACCTGGTCGTCCGCGTCAGCCCGGTCGAAGGAATCGATCATCTCGCTCATCATGACCCCGGTGAAGGCATTGAGCTTGTCCGGACGGTGCAGGGTCAGCGTCGCTACGTTATCGGCGACGACGTAGGTAATTTCCTTGTAGCTCATGGGATTTCTTCCTTCTGGAATGGCGCATGAACAAGAAGATTATCAACACTGCGGCAGGATGAAAGCGCCAACATCGGGTCACGCCGCGCGCAAAAAACCGTCCATGACGCTGGACGCAAACCGCCCAAGGACATAAACAAAACCGGTTCACAACTGGCAGGTCTCCGATGCATCCGTCAATCCACGCCCAAACCCAGCCCGACAAGCCCGCCTACATCATGGCCGGAACCGGACAAACCGTAACGTACCGCGAACTCGAGGACCGCTCGAACCAGATCGCGCAGCTCTTCCGCAAGCTGGGCCTGCAGGTCGGCGACACGGTCGCGGTCTTCATGGAGAACAATGTCCACTACCTTCCGCTCTGCGTGGCAGCGCAGCGCGCCGGTCTCTACTTCACCTGCATCTCCTCGCGCCTGACCACAGGCGAAGTCGAGTACATCGTGGGAGACTGCGCGGCAAAGGCCTTCATCGCCACCGACCAGATGGGCGACGTGGCGCGCGAACTGGGGCACCGCATGCCCGGCGTGAAGAAGCTGATGTTCGGCGGCCGCATGGACGGCTACGACAGCGCGGAAGAAGCACTCAAGACCATGCCCTCGACACCGGTTGCCGACGAGACGCCGGGAACCGACATGCTCTATTCCTCTGGCACAACGGGGCGCCCCAAGGGCGTCAAGCGTCCGCTGACGGGCGGCCCCCTTGTCGGTGGCGCACCCAACCCGCTGTCGATGCTGGTCAAGATGCTTTACGGCTTCGACGAAAACACGGTCTACCTCTCGCCGGCGCCGCTCTATCACGCAGCCCCCTTGCGCTATAACCTGTCGGTGCTCGGCTTCGGAGGCACCAGCATCGTCATGGAGCACTTCGACCCCGAGCAGGCGCTGGCTACGCTGCAGAAGTACAGGACGACGCACAGCCAGTGGGTCCCGACCATGTTCGTGCGCATGCTCAAGTTGCCGGAAGAGGTGCGCCGCAAATATGACGCCAGCTCGATGAAGGTTGCCATCCACGCGGCCGCACCCTGCCCGATCCCGGTCAAGCGCCAGATGATCGAATGGTGGGGACCCGTGATCTTCGAATATTATGCCGGCACCGAAGGCAACGGCTTCTGCGCCATTCGCAGCGACGAGTGGCTCGCCCATCCCGGATCCGTCGGCAAGGCGCTGCTGGGCGAACTTCACATTGTCGGCGAGGACGGGAACGAATGCCCGGTCGGCGAGTCCGGCACGATCTACTTCGCCAACGGCCCGGAATTTTCCTACCACAACGACCCGAAGAAGACCGCCGAGGCCCGCAACGAAAAGGGATGGTCCACGCTGGGCGACGTTGGCTACGTCGACAAGGATGGATACCTCTATTTGACGGACCGCAAGGCCTTC
>JBILGJ010000259.1:0-4524 GCA_044351125.1 Micropepsaceae bacterium | reverse complement strand
TCGCGCAGACCGCGGCACACCCGTCAGATCCGGGGACACGATATGCGAGATCGCCGTCGACGAGCGCGAAGCGATGCTGAAGCAGGCCCGCGCCATGATGAAGCAGAAGAAGCTCGAGTACGATGCATCGCGCCAGCTCAACGAAAAGGGCTTCCGCTCCGAGACCGCGCTTGCTGGCGACCAGGCTGAACTTGAAGCAGCCGTCGCCCAGGTCGAACGCATGGAAAAGCAGCTCGACGACACGAAGATCCGGGCGCCCTTCGAGGGCGTGGTCGACGCGCGCATGGCCGATGTCGGCGACTACCTGGCCCCCGGCCAGCCCTGCGCCATGGTCATCGACCAGGATCCGTTCCTCGTGGTCGGCCAGGCCTCCGAACGCGACGTGGGCGCGATCACGAAGGGCGACAGAGGCTGGGCAAACCTGGTCACGGGTGAACGCGTCGAGGGCAAGATCCGGTTCGTCTCGAAGAGCGCCGATCCCGCCACGCGCACCTTCCGCGTCGAGCTCGAGATCCCGAACCCGAAAGGCAACATCCGCGACGGCATCACCGCCGAGATGCATGTCGCCGGCCAGGAAGTGGTCGCCCACCGCGTCTCGCCAGCAATCCTCGCCCTCGACGACAAGGGCAGCCTCGGCCTGCGCATCGTCGAGGCCGGAGGCAAGGTAAAGTTCGTGCCGGTTTCCATGGTCGCCGACACGCCCCAGGGCGTGTGGGTCTCAGGCCTGCCCGAAACCGCCACCGTGATCACCGTGGGCCAGGAATACGTGACCCCGGGTCAGATGGTTGAAGTCACCGAGGAGCAGGCCGCCACGACGACCGGCGCACCGACGAAAGCCCCCACGCCATGATGGCAATGGTTGCCTGGTTCCTCGAGCGGCTTCGGCTGACGCTCAGCATTCTTGCCGCTCTCGTGCTCGTGGGGACCTTCGCCTATCTGTCGATCCCCAAGGAAGCCGATCCCGACATCCAGATCCCGTTCTTCTCGGTCGTGGTGTTCCAGCCCGGCATCTCGCCGGAAGACGCCGAGCGCCTCATCGTCAGGCCACTCGAGGCCGAACTGAAGACGGTCGAAGGCCTGAAGCAGATGACCTCGACCGCCGCCCAGAACTATGGCGGTGTGAACCTCGAGTTCGACATCAACTTCGACAAGGAACTCGCCCGCCAGCGCATTCAGGAGAAGGTAGACCTCGCGCAACCGAAGTTCCCGCAGGATGCCGAGGAACCCCAGATCAACGAGTTCAACATCGCGCTCGACCCCGTCATTTCGATCGTTCTGTCAGGCCAGGTGTCCGAGCGGACACTCCTCCAGACAGCCAAGCGCCTGAAGCGTGAACTGGAATCGGTGCAAGGCGTCCTCACAGCCAACCTCACCGGCCAGCGCGAGGAAGTGCTCGAGGTCATCATCGACCCCTCGCGCCTCCAGGGATACGGCGTGACGGCGGGAGATCTCTTCCGGGTCGTCTCCGCGAACAACCAGCTCATCCCCGCCGGCAGCGTCGACACCGGCCGCGGGCGCTTTGCGGTCAAGGTGCCCGGCCTCGTCGAGACGCCGGACGATGTCCTGCGCCTGCCCGTCAAGGTCAGTGGCAACAGCGTGGTCACGCTGAACGACATTGCCGATGTCCGCCGCACCTTCCAGGACGCAACCACCTATCTGCGCTACAACGGCCAGCCTGCAATCGCCATCGAGATCACCAAGCGCATTGGCGAGAACATCGTCGACACGATCAAGCGGGTCCGCCAGACCGTGGGCAACGCGCAGGGCTCGCTGCCTGCCGGCGTGAAGATTGACTATTCCTTCGACGATTCCTACTGGATCGACACACAACTCACCCACCTCACAAACGCCATCCTGCTGGCGATCGCGCTGGTGATGGTGGTCGTCGTGGCAGCCCTGGGCCTTCGCTCCGGCCTCATCGTCGGCTTCGCGATCCCAACCTCGTTCCTGATCGGCATCCTCTGCCTCTGGATCGGCGGCTACACGATCAACATGATGATCATGTTCGGCATGGTCATCACCGTTGGCCTCCTCGTTGACAACGGCATCATCGTGGTCGAGTTCGCGGACCGCAAGATGAGCGAGGGCTTCTCCAAGGTCGAAGCCTTCAACCTTGCCGCGCGCCGCATGTTCTGGCCGGTGGTCTCCTCGACCATCGTCACCCTCGCGGCCTTCGCGCCCATGCTGTTCTGGCCCGATGTCTCGGGCAAGTTCATGAGCTACCTGCCGCTCACGATGATCTTCATCATGACGGCCTCCATGGTTGTCGCGCTGATCTTCCTTCCCGCCCTCGGGACCATCTTCGGCAAGCCCGAGGAAATGCACCCGAACATGCTGCGCGCAATCCATCTCTCCGAGAACGGCGACCTGCGCGACATCGGCGGCTGGATGGGCCGCTACGTCACGATCGTCACCTGGGCCGTCCAGCGCCCCTTCACCGTGCTCGGCATCGTGGGTCTGAGCCTTGTCGCCATCGTCATTGCGATCATCAACTTCAACAAGGGCGTGGAATTCTTCGTCCAGACCGACACCAACGGCGCCAACATCTTCGTGCGTGCCCGCGGCAATCTCAGCGCGCAGGAAAAGCTCGAACTGATGCTCGAAGCCGAAAAGCGCATCATGGGCATGAAGGGCGTGCAGGCCATCTACGCAGTTGCAGGCTCGGCCGGCGGCGGCTTTGGTGGCGGCCAGCCCCCCGTGGACACGATCGGCCGCATTGCCGTCGAACTCCAGCCCTACAACGACCGCGGCCCCTCGGCGCCGATATGGGCAGAGATCCGCCAGCGCCTCCAGGGCATGCCGGGCATGTATGTCGAGGTCTCCGAGAACCAGGACGGACCTCCGACCGGCAAGGCCATCCAGGTCGAGATCGGCTCCGAGAACTACGCCCTGCTCGACGAGGTGACGAACAGGGCACGCACCTACATGGACGGCCTCGAAGGCCTGCGTGACATCGAGGATTCCCGCTCCCTTCCCGGCATCGAATGGGCCCTGACCATCGACCGCGAACAGGCCGGCCGCTTCGGCGCCGACGTCAGTACCGTGGGGGCTGCAGTGCAGCTCGTCACCAACGGCATCAAGGTCGGCGAATACCGACCCGACGATTCCGAGGACGAGGTCGATATCCGCGTGCGCTATCCGCAGGAATATCGGGGCATCAGCGCGCTCGACGAACTCAGGGTCAACACGCGCAGCGGCGCCATCCCGATCACGAACTTCGTCACCCGCAAGGGCCAGCAGCAGGTCAATCGCCTGCAACGCGTCGACAGTCTGCGCGTCTGGACCATCCGGGCGGGTGTCAACGTCGAGGGCGGTTACAACATCGCCGAGCGCATCTCCAACATCCGCAAATGGATTGCCGACAACGGTCTCGACGACCAGGTCCGCGTCAAGTTCCGCGGCGCCGACGAGCAGCAGAACAAGTCAGGCAACTTCCTGGCCGTCGCCTTCGGGATCGGCATGCTGGTCATCGCAGGCATATTGCTCATCCAGTTCAACAATTTCTGGCACGTCTTCGTCATCCTGTCTGCCGTGGTCCTGTCGGTCTTCGGTGCACTTCTGGGTATGCTGATCGAGGGACAGCCCTTCTCCATCATCATGACGGGAACAGGCATTGTTGCGCTGACGGGCGTAATGGTGAACCACAACATCGTTCTGGTCGACACATTCCATCACCTGCTGAAGGATGGCTTCAAGCCGATGGATGCCATCATCCGCACCGGCGTGCAGCGCATGCGTCCCGTGCTGCTGACGACCTGGACATCGATCTTCGGCCTCCTGCCCCTGATGTACAAGTTCGACGTCGACTTCTTCACGCGCGAGATTCACTTCGGCGGCCCCAGCGCCGACTGGTGGGTGCCGCTGGCGACAGCGATCGTCTATGGCCTTGCCTTCTCGACGCTGCTCACGCTCATCGTGACGCCAGCCCTCCTGGCAATCGAGCAGCGCTACTTCGCCAAGGACCGCAAGCATTGGGGCAGCCTGGGACGCATCGACGGCGCGCCACTGGCAGCACCGGCCGAATAGGCCGGTTGCACAAGGATACCCCTGGGGGGTATAAGACGGGAATGCGAACCTTGCTTCCATCCCGCCTCTTTGCCTGGGTAAGCCTGGCCCTTGCGTTGCTGGCCACGATCAGCCACGCCGACGCAGCCACGGCCGAGTTCCGCCTCGAGCTTGCCCCCAAGAAGATCACAATCGACGGCCGGACCGCCGACGCCCTGACGATCAACGGCACCCTGCCCGGCCCCCTGTTGCGCTTTCGCGAGGGCGATGACGTCGTCATCCACGTGACAAACCGCATGAAGGACCTGAGCGCCCTGCACTGGCACGGTCTTCTGGTCCCACCCGGCATGGACGGTGTGCCCGGCCTTGGCGGCTTCAAGGGCATCGCACCCGGCGAAACATTCACCTATCGCTTCAAGGCGCGGCAGTCGGGCACCTACTGGTATCATGCCCACTCGGGGACGCAGGAACAGGCCGGTCTCTATGCGCCGCTCATCATTGACCCCAAGGACGCAGACC
>JBILGJ010000034.1:0-14123 GCA_044351125.1 Micropepsaceae bacterium | reverse complement strand
GGCAGATCGGTCTGGCCGTTGCGCTCGGCACCCGTCTTGCGCTGCTGGCCACCCTGTTTCATCTCTCGCACCTCGAGAACCCGACCGGTCTGTCGATCTTCAGCCGCGATCTGTCATGGCGCGACCTGGTGCTCGGTGCCGGCGGTCTCTTCCTGATCTGGAAGGCCGTCGTCGAAATGAACGAATCCGTGCGCCCCCACAAGGTGAAACCCAAGAAGGGAACGCCCGCGCAAAAGGCCAAGGCCGCCTTTACCTGGATCATCATCCAGATCGCCATCATCGACATCGTCTTCTCGATCGACTCGGTCATCACCGCCGTCGGCATCGCCAACCAGATCGAGATCATGGCCACCGCCATCATCATCGCCGTCTTCGTGATGATGGTCGCCATCAACCCCATCGCCGTCTTCATCGACAAGCACAAGGAAGTGAAGATCGTGGCCCTCAGCTTCCTGCTGCTCGTGGGCTTCATCCTCGTGGCGGAATCGATGGGAACGCCCATACCGAAGGGGTACCTTTACTTCGCCCTTGGCTTCGCAACGATGGTCCAGGCCCTCGTCCTGTGGGCCCAGTCCAGCGAAGACCAACTGCAGGCCCTCGCCGACCGCGAAGAGCAGAAGGAAGGCAAGGACTGACTAGACCTGCTTGATCATGGCGACGCGAACCTGGCGGAAGAGACCCAAGGCGCGTTCATTCTCGAGAATGTCGGTCAGCATCGGTCCTTCCATCCCGGCGTCCATGAAGCCATAGCCCTGCCGCAGATAGGCCGGGGCGTTCCAGGGAAGGTCCCGGAAAGTCGTCAGCGTCACGGCTGCATGGCCCTGCTGGCGCGCCCACCGCTCTACCGCCGCAATCAGCAGCCTCCCCACGCCGCGACGTTGCAATCCTGCCCGCACCGAAACCTGGAAAATGTGCCCCCGGCCATCGACCTCTCCCATGAGGACAAAACCGGCAATCCCGGTCTCCAGCTCGCACACGAATGCACGCCGCCCCGTGATGAAGGGGACATAGGCAGCCTCATCAGGCAGGGGATATTGCGCGACAAATGCGAAGTCAGGCGCCGTCAGGAAGACCTGTGACGCATCAGCCTCGACGTCGTTAAGCAGCGGAATTTCAGCCAATTCGGCCAGCCTGACAATCACGTCGGCTCTCCCTCCCGATCGGAGCGGCAACACGGCCCTACAGCGACCCTTCACAAGACGCAAACGATCTGTTACATGCCCGCCCCTCTGCTGGTTTACTGCGGTCATGGCGGAATTGGTAGACGCACTGCCTTGAGGTGGCAGCGGGGCGACCCGTGGAAGTTCGAGTCTTCTTGACCGCACCATCCCTTCATTCACAGAAGGGATCCCGACCCGGCGGAAAATGCCGCCCGCGACCGGCCCCCGTGAATTCAGTTTTTCTTGACGTCATTCTGACTAGGTTGCACCTGCACGACAGGCAATGGGCGCAAGAGGTGGAGCATGCCGGACACCGCGCACGACACGCTCAAGGGAAAACCTCAGGGACTGCGTGATGTCACGTCGCCCGAGTTCCTTGACCAGATCTACGCCGCTCTCGAACAGGGCAAGCTCGAAACCCTGCCGGGCCTGATCGAGCCGCTGCATCCGGCCGACCTCGCCTCGCTCCTGGGCGCTCTGGATGCAACGGCACGCCGCAGCCTTGTCACGGCGCTCGGCGCAGACCTCGACCCCGAGGTCCTCTCCGAGGTCGACGAGACGCTGCGCGCCGAACTTGTCCGCACGCTGGGTGTCAAGAACGTCGCCGACGCTGTCAGCGAACTCGACGTCGAGGATGCCGCCTACGTCCTCGACGACCTCGAGGACAGCGAGAAACGCGAAGTCCTCGCGCAGGTTCCCTTCGAAGAACGCGTTCAGGTCGTCGACGCACTGCTCTTCCCGGAAGAATCCGCAGGCCGCGTCATGCATCGCGAATTCGTCGCGATGCCAGGCCACACGACTGTGGCAGAGGCACTCGCCCGGCTGTCGGGCGACGAGACCCCGGAGGACTTCCAGGAAATCTTCGTCGTCGATGCCGATGAACGCCCCCTCGGCGCCGTACCTCTGAACCGCCTGGTGCGCGCGGCCCATGGCACGCCCCTCTCGGATATCGCCGAGGGCGAGATCCGCACCATCGAGGCCTCAGCCGACCACAAGACCATCGCGTGGCTCTTCGAGCACTACCATCTGACTTCGGCGCCTGTCGTCGACGGCAACGGGCACATGGTCGGCATCCTGACGGCAGACTCCGTGGTCGAGGTTCTCCAGGACGTGCACACCGCCGAGGTGCTCGCCCTCGGTGGCGTCACCGACGAGGAAACGCTGACCGCCTCGACCGTAAAGACCACCTGGCTGCGCTTTTCGTGGCTGTTCGTGAACCTGCTGACCGCGATCATCGCCTCGATCGCGATCGGCTTCTTCGAGGACTCTCTTGAGAAGATCGTCTCGCTCGCCATCCTCATGCCCATCGTAGCGTCCATGGGTGGCAATGCCGGGACTCAGACACTCACGGTTGTGGTGCGCGCCCTCGCAACCAAGGAGTTAAACCGCGCCAACGCGATCCGGGTCTTGAACCGCGAAATGCTGATCGGAGGCCTGAACGGCCTTGGATTTGCCCTGCTGGCGGCCGGGATTACCTGGGTCTGGTTCGGCGACCCGGCTCTTGCGGGGGTCATAGCCGCCGCGATGCTGATCAACCTGATTGCCGCGGCGGCAGCCGGCATCCTTGTCCCCCTGGGACTGAGCCGGACCGGGGTCGACCCGGCCGTCTCCTCGCCGGTATTTGTCACGACCGTCACCGACGTTGTAGGGTTCGTTTCTTTCCTGGGATTGGCAACGTGGCTCCTCATATCCTGACATCCATCAAGATCGTGGCTTCGGCCGTCATCCTGTCTGCGACCCTCGGAGCAACAGCTCTCGCGTCCGGCTGGAGTAACTCCGAGCGCCTCGAGCGCGCCCGGTCGGGCCTCGCATCGGCCACGAAGGGCGACCTGATCTATGTCGGCGGCGGCGCTGCCGCCGGCGATCCGGCCAACGCCTTCGATGTCTTCGATGCCGCCAAGGAATCCTGGCGCCCGCTGCCGGCCCTGCCCATGGGTCTCGTCAGCTTCTCGATGGCAGCCGTAGGCGACGAGATTTACATCACCGGCGGCTACAGCGCGGACGATCCCGGTGAACCCCGCAAGGATGTCTGGGCTTACGACATCGAAGCCGCCACCTGGTCGAAGAAGCCATCGATGCCCGTCACGCGCGCGGGGCACGGCTCGGTAGGCGTGGGCGGCAAGCTCTACGTCATTGGTGGCACAGGCACCGACCCCTCCCGCGTGCTGATCTTCAATCCAGCCGATGGCGAATGGCGTTCAACCGCGGCTCTGCCAACCGTCCGTCGCGCGCTCGCCGTTGCAACCGACGGCAAATCGGTCTTCGCCGTGGGCGGCATCAAGCCCGACGGCAGCGTCTCGGCCGCCCTCGAAGCCCTCGACACAACGTCCGGCAAGTGGACCAGCTTGCCCGCA
The DNA here is from genome assembly GCA_044351125.1 of Micropepsaceae bacterium. Classification (GTDB taxonomy): domain Bacteria; phylum Pseudomonadota; class Alphaproteobacteria; order Micropepsales; family Micropepsaceae; genus SZUA-430. Next base: position 10,609 of record JBILGJ010000034.1, on the reverse strand, counting down.
ATGCCGGCAGCCCGCGGCGCACTCGTGGCAGGCGTGCTCGATGGTCAGCTTCATGTCGTTGGCGGCGCCACATGGAAGCCGCTCAAGACCTACGCAAGCCATGACGTGTTCACCCTGGCCTCGAAGAGCTGGAGCAAGCAGGCAGCTCTCCCCTCGGCACGCCAGGGAATGGCATCAGGCGTTGCCGCCGGACGGTTCTGGGTGATCGGTGGCGGCAGTGGTGCCGGCGTCTTCGGCGTGTTCACGGCCTCCGACACCGTTGAAGCCTTCGAGCCCTGATACCACCCGTTCACCGCAGGCACGACGCATGATCCCCAACCACTTCAAGGGCCTGAACTTCGCGCTTGGCGAAACCGCCGATGCGATCCGCGAGACCGTCGAGCGCTTTACCGCGACCAGCATCGCCCCACGCGCCGCCGAGATCGATCGCTCGAACACCTTCCCGCGCGATCTCTGGCCACACCTCGGCGAACTGGGCCTCCTGGGCATCACCGTCGAGGAAGAATTGGGCGGCGCAGGCCTCGGCTACCTCGAGCACTCCATCGCCATGGAAGAGATCAGCCGCGGCTCGGCCTCGGTCGGCCTGTCCTATGGCGCGCACTCGAACCTCTGCGTGAACCAGATCCGTCGCAACGGCTCGACCGAGCAGAAAAAGCGCTATTTGCCCGGCCTCATCTCGGGCAAGAGCCTCGGCGCGCTGGCCATGTCGGAACCCGGCGCCGGCTCCGACGTCGTCAGCATGAAGACGCGCGCCGACCGCAAGGGCGACCGCTTCATCCTCAACGGCTCAAAGATGTGGATCACCAACGGCCCGCAGGCCGATGTGCTCGTGGTCTACGCCAAGACGGATCCCGCCGCCGGTTCGCGCGGCATCACGGCCTTCCTGATCGAGAAGGGTTTCAAGGGCTTCACCACGGCCCAGAAGCTCGACAAGCTGGGCATGCGCGGCTCCGATACCGGCGAACTCGTCTTCCAGGATTGCGAGGTCCCCGAGGAAAACGTGCTGGGCAAGGTCAACGAGGGCGTCCGCATCCTCATGTCCGGCCTCGACTATGAGCGCGTCGTTCTCGCCGCCGGTCCGCTGGGCATCATGCAGGCCGCGATGGATCTCGTCGTACCTTACGTGCACGAGCGCAAGCAGTTCGGCCAGCCCATCGGCACATTCCAGCTGATCCAGGGCAAGCTGGCCGACATGTATACCCGCATGAACGCCGCGCGCGCCTATGTCTATGCCGTGGCCAAGGCCTGCGACCGCGGCGAGACAACCCGGAAAGATGCCGCCGGCGCGATCCTCTACGCCGCCGAGACCGCAACCTGGATGACGCTTGAGGCCATCCAGATCCTGGGCGGGAACGGCTACATCAACGACTATCCGGCCGGCAGGTTGCTGCGCGACGCCAAGCTCTACGAGATTGGCGCAGGCACAAGCGAGATCCGCCGCATGCTGATCGGCCGCGAACTCTTCGAGGAGACGGCCTGACATGCCTGCCTCCAACACGGTGTCGCTGCTGCTGACGTTCATCCTGATGATCGTGCTGCCGCTCGCACTGGGGCAGGCCATGCTCTCGAGCCTCGCCAAGCTGCACCTCGAGCCCGATCAGGCCATCCTGCTCATCATCGCCATCGTCGTGGGCAGCCTTGTCAACATCCCGGTCAAGCACATCGTGCGCGACCAGCCGGTATGGTCTCACCCCTTGCAGGTCTGGGGCCTCGACAGCGCCCTGCCCCGATGGACGACCCGGCGCAATCACACGATCATCGCCGTCAATGTCGGCGGCTGCATGGTCCCCCTCGGGATTTCGTTCTTCCTCCTGGCCTGGCTGAACCGCACGGCCCCCGATGTCATGTGGGACGTCGCGATCGCAACCGCGATCACGACCTTCATCTGCTATATCGCAGCCCGCCCCATGCCAGGCGTCGGCATCGTGATGCCGGGCTTCATCTCGCCCGCCGCCGCCGCAGGGTCAGCACTCCTGCTCGTGCCTGACGCAGCACCGGCCGCAGCCTTCGTGGCCGGCACCCTCGGCCCACTGATCGGCGCCGACTTCTTCCACATCAACGACCTCATTCGCAATCCGCGCGGCGTCGGCATGGCCTCGATCGGCGGCGCCGGCACCTTCGACGGCATCGTGCTCTCGGCCATCCTGGCAACCCTGCTCGCCTGACCTACTTGATGCCGAGCGCAGCGACATCCTTCTCCGCGTGGCCACTCATTCCCCGGGCCTCATCCATGTCCTTGCGTCCGGCAGCCTCATCGCCGGCCTTCACGCGCGCAAGGCCACGCGCATAAATCGCCTGATAATAGGTCGGCATCCGCGTGACCGCCGCGTCAAACGACGTGACGGCAAGCGGATACTCAGCCCGCCGATAGGCAATGGCCCCCCGCATGTAGTACGCAGGCGCAAAATCCGGCTTGGCCTTCATGACCCCATCAAGATCCTTGATCGCCTCGTCAAGCTTGGCCCGCGCCATCTGCACCAGCGCCCGCTGGAACCGGTATTCAGGCTTGTCCTGGAGGGCGATGGCACGGTCAAGGTCTGCAAGTGCGGGCGTCGTCTGCCTCATGGACAGGTAGGCCGCCGCACGCCATGCATGATAGTCGCTCTGATGCGGATGCCGAACGCGGCCGGAATTGAGGATCCGCGTGCAAACAACGACCTGCGCCTTCGGCCCCGCACCACCAAGACCCATGCAAGCTCTCAGGTCCTGCTCGGTCACCTTGGTCCCGGACGCGGGCTTCGCCGAGGCAGCCCCGGGCAACGTCAGGACGCTCGTGGCAGCGAGCGCCACCACGAGCATATGCGGCAAGAGCCCCCTCACTTCGCGCCCCCATCCATTTTCAGCGCCGCCAACTGGCGCCGCGCCTGCTCATTCTGCGGGTCCACAGCAAGCGCAGCCTCGAAATCCGCACGCGCACGCGCCGTTTCGCCCGTTGCCGCCAGGACCACGCCGCGATTGACAAGCGCAACGCCGTCCTTCGCATCAAGCGCAAGCACCCGGTCGAAATCTGCGAGGGCCCCTGCGCGATCCCCCTTTTCAAGCCGCACCATCGCCCGGTTGTTCAGCGCGACACCAGATTTCGGATCAAGTTCGATGGCACGGTCCAAATCCTTGAGACCCGCATCCGTCTTGCCCTGTGCGAACAGAAGCACACCGCGCGCTTCCAGCGCCCGCGCAAAGTCGGGCATGATATCAAGGGCCGCATTGAAATCAGGCAGGGCCTTGTCCCCTTTTCCCAATTTCACATTCGCCGCCCCACGATTGAAATAGGCCGCCGCCTTGAGTTCGGGGCGGACATTCGTCCCAATCATCGTCGTGCAGGCCATGACCAGCTTGGGCCATGCAACCTTGGTTTTTCCGAAACAGGCGTCAGCAGCCGACTGGACCGCAGGACTGGCCTTGCCGGCAGGGGCCCCCTGAACCGGCAGGGCCACAGCCACCAGCGCAACGAGCGTCAAAAAAGCAGGACGGACATAATGCATGCGACCACTCTCCCTGCGCTAAAGGCCCTGGCGATGTCCGTTGAGAACAGCCGACACCGCGTCGATGGAACCCGACGGACCACCAGAGTGGCCACCGTGACCGGGTCGACCACCACGGGAAACCGTCCCCGTATTGGCATTGGCTTCGCTCGTCGCCGTCTGGTCGCCATGCGAGAATTGGTCGTTGTGAACGCTGGCACCGGCGGAATTGTTGATGATGATGCAGCTCGAGTTTGCAGCCGCCGAGGCACCGCTGCCGTTCGAGCCCTGGCCACTCGAGCCACTGGTCCCGCCACAAACGATCGTGCCGGCGCCACTGCCATTGCCGGCGGGATCCTCCACGTTCTTGATGGCGACCGCAATGGCAGCGCGGTTCTGGTAAGAGAAGTTCCACGGCACGCGACCCATCAGCGGGTCATCGGCGCGTGCAGTACCCGCAAGCAGGATCGGCAAACCCGCAACAGCGGCAAGCATGAAATGGCGGACAGTCATGGCAATGTCTCCTTGGTTGTGAAAGGCGGTGCCCCACCAGGGGGCACCGCCAGCTTTGCGGAATGCGTCCGCTCTTACGGCCTCAGGTCCCGACCGACATTGATCGACACGTTGTTGCCAACAGCTGTCGCAACCGAGCTCACCCACGGCGTCGGCACCTGGATCACATTGCCCAGGTTGCCTTCCGTCGGCGAGAGTGTCGCCGTCGTCAGCTGGCGCATGTTTTCATAGCCATCCGCCTTGACGTCGGTGACACGCGACGTCGCCTCGACATTCGCCAGCGCAAACTGGGTGATGTCGCCGATGAGCACGTGGTTGCTCAGGCGGTCGCCGCAACGATAGCCGCACGACGAGCCACCATCGACATCCGATGCCACCGACACCGACATGTTGTTGGCAACTGCAGTCGCCGAACTGTCGACGCTGACATTGCGTACGTAGTTGACGAACGACTCAGCCTCGATGTCAGCCTTCGTCAGTGCACCGATGGCTGCACCGAACGTGAAGAGGCCCGCAATGCTGGTGTGGAGGTTACCCTCCGGACCATAATTGCCACCGCCGTTGTATCCACTCGACGCGGGCAACGACGCCTCGAAGGCCGCCATGTCGAAGCCATCGTTGCAGCCAGAGTGGCAGCCGTAACGCTGGTCCTTCACGTTGGCGACGAACTGGCCGTCATGCAGCATGACGGGAACGTCGGACGTGATCGACTGGTTGTTGCCGATGGCACTGGCGCTGCTGAGCACGATCGGAAGCTGTGTCTTTGCGTCCAGTGGCTTGGTTACGAGATAGCCGTGAAACAGGCCCGTCGACTTCCACTCAGTCGGACGGATCGGATCGTTGATGATGTGCGAGACACTTGATGTTGCCTCCGCATCACCCAGGAAGATCTGCAGCTTTTCCAGCTGCACGATCCCCGTGGACTCCACGTCGACGTCGACATAAACATCGACATCCGTGTCCGCATTGACATCATTGCGCCAGTTCCACTCGACATTGTCGAAGGCCATGGCCGGCGACGAAGCGAGGGACGAAGCAGCGATGACAGCCAGGCTCGCGGCCAGGGTTCTCGCGTTCTTAAGTGCTTTCATTGCTTTGTTTCCCCATTGGGTTTGAGCTGCTCTAGATAGGACGACATGTGGTCGTTCTCTACGAGGGCGCAGCGTGGATCCCTCGGTAGCCTTAAAAAGTCTGTCATGATCTGGTAGACGGCCATTTCCGCGACCGAGCGCACGCCCAGTTGCAGCGGCTCGTTGCGCACGTGGCCAGCCTCAAGCTCGATATAGGTCGAGTCGAAGAAGCGGAACACGTCGGCCTGCACTTCATAGCCATAGATCTGCTTCTGCAGCGACGACACATAGGCCACCGAGAAATTGCGTGCGTTCACGACACGAAGGTCGAGTGCGACGTTCACCACCGCCATGCGCGTGCCGCCGCCAACGCCAGCCACTCTCAGGCCGACGCCGCCAGTGACGATGTTGTAGTTGAGCTCGGTCAGCGCCCCGACAACGATGAAGTCGCTCGCGGGCAGCTTGCCAAAGGACTCCACGCCCCGGTTGAGGCGGTGTTGCTCCGCCAGCTTCACCTCGGCCAGCGGCAGCCTCAGGTCATACCGCTCGACCAGGTTGGCCTTTCCCGTCTTGTAGAGCGCGCTCATCACCATTTCGGCGGCGCCCTGCGTCAGGTTGTTGCCGGCCTTGTCGTAATAGGCGACCTGCCCGGTCTTGTCGGCGATCTCGCCCACCGCGAACACGGGAAGGCTGCTCGCCGGCACGCTCTGCAGGCGTCGCAGGCACTGGCTATAGGGTGTGTCGTTGCTGGTGACAGGATAGACGACCAGCGGCTTCACGCCGGTTGCATCACCAGGCGCAACGCCGGCACAGCCGGCAAGAGCGGTAACTGGAACAAGGGACAGGAGGAGACGCCTCAGCTTCGACATGTTGCGGACCTTTTTCTGGGCTTGCACATCACTGCACATCGCCACGTTATGAAGGGACAGTGTAAGGACAGTATTCCTGAGTGCACGTGCGCGTTCGGCGAACGATGCAGCAAAAAAGAAAGGGGACACCTTCCGAACGGCGAATGGCGCGCCGCACGAATGGAACGAACCGTCATGACATTCGGTCTTCGATGGAGCTGCGCGCATCATTGGAGCACCTCCAGCTTCATGGACGACGCACCAGGAACACCGCCGTGCGGCAGCGCGCCGAACAGGTGGTTCTGGATTGCCCAGATCGCCACCTGCGTACGGTTCGACATGCCAAGCTTGCGAAGAACCGACTTGAGGTTCACCTTGACCGTGGCCTCGGTGATCCCAAGCGTGATGGCGATGCGCTTGTTCGTGTGCCCCTGCGCAAGACCCTGCAGGATGGCAAGCTCTCGCGTCGCAAGCCACACATTGCCAACGCGCGTCTCGTGCGATGGTGCCTCTCCGGCACATTCCCGCAGCTGCCCGATCAGGCTGCCCAGCGTGCGCGGAAAGACTTTCTCGCCATGCAGCACCAGCCGCAGTGAATCGATGAGCGCGGCCGACGAGATGTTCTTGAGAACATAGCCGTCGGCACCCGCCGCAAAGGCCATCGCAAGGCTCGTCAACTCTGCGTGGTCGGCAAACACGACCGGATGCACGTCCGGAAAGCGCTGCTTGAGGGCACTGACGGCTGCACTGCCCAGCGAGGCGTCCAGGATGACGATGTCGGGAACCTTCCCGCCTGCCGGCCCATCCTCGCCGCCAGGCAGCTGGGCACCCTCCCAGCCGACGGCAAAGCCGCCATGTCCAAGCTGGCTGCGGATGCCGGCCCGCACGATGGGGTGCGGATCGACCACCCAGACATCTGCGGCTGTTTCAACGACCCGATGCGGCAGGGCCGCCCTGCTTTCGTATGCTGTCACCATGACCCCCTTCTGAAGGACGCGAGCATCAAGGCTCGCGGGTTTGTCTGGCAGGTCGCGACATGCGCCATGCCTTCTGGGGGTGACCGTATGAAAACGCGGCGTACCGAATACGGCGACAGGTCAAGGTTTTGACCTCACGCGGAAAAAATTCATGCATCCGTTGGGCCTACTCCCTTTGGCGAAACACCGCGCAAAGGGCATGTCCGCCCTCGCCGTTCGGCAGCAGCGCAAGGGCAAGCAGACGCACCGCAAGAAGAATTGCGCGCGCCATCGCATTCGGCTGCGATGGGCATCACCCTTTTCAGGAGGAGCCCGGCCATGCGCTCGCTCGTTTCACTTGCCCTTGTCGCATCGCTTTTGGTCCTCGCCAGCGCGCCCGACGCCGACGCCCGCGCGAAACGGCACCGCTCATCGTCGAAGCCCGTCGAGACAACCGCGCTGCAGTCGCTGGGCGACAGGCAATTGTGCGACGGTGGCGTCCTGATTTCGGCGCCCGACCAGATCCGCGGCTGCACGCGCCTGTTATCGAACCGCAGCGCACGCAGCCCAAGGGCCATGGCCCACTACAACCGCGCGAATGCCCGCATGCGCATGGCCGACGTCGCCACCGCCATCGAGGACTATAGCGCAGCCATCAGGCTCGCACCGGCCATGCGCGAAGCCCTCTACAACCGCGCGATCGCGCACCAGGCCGTTGGCAACACCGAGGCTGCGATGGCAGACCTCGACGCAACCCTGCGCCTCGCCCCCTCGGACGTGGACGCACTCGCATCACGAGGCCGCATCAACCTGCAGCGCGGCCGGATGGAAGCCGCCGCCACCGACTTCGAGAAAGCAGTCTCCATCGCCCCGGCCATCGCTTCAGCCCGTCTCGGTCGCGCGCACCTGCGCGCGCGCATGCACGACTGGCCCGGCGCACGGGCTGACTATGACAGCGTCCTGCAGGCAAACCCGCGCAACAGCGAAGCCCTGTATGGCCGTGGCCTTGTCACGACATGGACCGGCGACAGCCGCCGCGGCGCCGACGACATGCGCATGGCCCTCGCACTGGACGCAGGCGCAGCCGACAGGCTGGCAGGCTTTGGCCTTGTCATGCCCCCGCGCCAGGCTACCGCCATGGCGACACAGGATTGATTTCCCAAGCCGGATGAGTGCATTCCGCGAACGTGCCGCAACTTGACGCGCCGGTAACCCTGTCGGCGTTGCCCGAGGCCTGCGTCTCCCCCGCCTCTGGACAGCCCTCCGTCGTCCAACTATTCAGGTCGGGCAAATGACCGGAGATGCTTCACCCATGCCCACCCACCGCGCCCGAAACACGCACCTGATCGCCCTGCTCGCCGCCACCATGATCATGGCACCCGTCGCAGGCACCACGGCAGCCCTGGCGCACAATCACGGCGGTGAAACAGCCAGCGGCGGCGTCGTCATCAACCAGCCTTACGCCAAGGCCACGATGCCCGGCGCAAAGGTGGCCGCGGCCTACATGCAGGTCAGGAACACCGGCAAGGCCCCCGTCACGCTCACCGCAGCCTCAACGCCGGTCTGCGAAAAGGTCGAGTTGCACACCATGTCGATGGACGGCGGCATCATGCGCATGCGCGAGGTTACCGGCGGGGTGACGATCCCACCCGGCGGCACGGTCAAATTTGTCTCGGGTGGCCTTCACCTGATGCTGATGGGCCTGAAGCAGCAGCTCACACCGGGCTCCACGATCCCGATGACACTGACCTTCACGGGCGCCCCGGCCCAGACCATCCAGTTCCCCGTGCAGGCCATGGGCGACGGCGGACACCACAACCACTAGCCAGCAAGGGCAGCGCTCACTCAGCCCGCGAGCCCGCCCTCGACGGCCCGCGCCAGGCCCAGCAAGCGACGGTCTTCCATCGTCTCGCCGACAAGCATGAGGCCGACGGGCAGGCCGCCACCGGCATCGACGGGAAGGCTGATCGCACAGCGATCCAGGAAATTGAACAGGCTTGTGTTGCGCAGCGCCCGGCCGTTCTCGCGGTTGAAACCCACGGCATCGGCGATGTCGGCAAAGCGCGGCGCGACATTGGGCGTCGTCGGCAGCACGATCGCATCATGTCCGGCTGCAAGCCGGCTGGTCTCGGCCATCATGCGCTGGCGTGCACGCATGATCCGGCCGACATCATCCTCCGCCATCAGCCCGCCCATTTCGATGCGCGCCAGAACGATCGGGTCATAGGCCTCGCGCCGCTCAAGCAGGCCGAGCGCCCGGTGATGGCGGAAGGCTTCCGCATTGACCAGCGTGCCCTTCGAAAACAGCTGCGGCGCCTCGCTGAAATGCGGAAAGCTGACCTGTGTGATCTCGACACCGGCACGGCGCAACTGCCCCAGCGCATGGTCGAAGCGCGCGGCGACATGCGCATCAAGCCCGTCCATCATCACCTCGCGCGGCAAGGCAAGCCTCAGACCCGCCAGCGGCGGCACCGGCAACGCCGCATCAGGGCGATCCGCAAGGATGGCATCCACGATCGCGCAGCATTCAACCGACCGTGCCAGCGGGCCGATACTGTCCTGCGTGGGAGACAGCACGAACGCCCCACCCCGCGACACACGCCACTGCGTCGGCTTGAACCCGACAAGTCCGCAGAAGGCGGCCGGGATGCGCAAGGATCCACCCGTGTCGCTGCCCAGCCCCATGAAGGCCTGCCCCAGCGCCACCGAAACCGCCGCCCCCGAACTCGACCCGCCCGGCACGCGCCCCGCGTCATGCGGATTGGGGCACGCCGGGAGATGCGGGTTCGCACCAAGGCCAGTGAAGGCATATTCGCTCATGTGCGTGCGGCCGATGACCACCGCACCTGCGCGGCGCAGCATGGCAACCGCCTCGGCGTCAGCACGGGCAGCAGGCGCATGACGCAAGCCCACGCCACCGGCAGCCGTCACTTCACCCGCGACATCGAACAGGTCCTTCACGGATACAGGGACACCTTCAAGAGCGGAGCGTGGCGCACCAGCCGCAAGGCGCCGGTCGCTGTCATCGGCATCCGCCCGCGCACGCGCGGCAGCAACCGACACGAACGCAGCCCCCGCATCGGCAATGCGCCCAAGCGCCTCCTCGACCAGCGCACGGGCACGAAGCCCCTGCCTCAGGCGGACTGCAATTTCCGCAATGGTAGGTTCCCGGCCAAGCGTCACTGCCCGGGCCCTTGCGGCCCGCGATAGCCGCCGAACGATGGCTCGGGCATCGGCCGCGCCTTGCGCGGCTTGACCCGACCCGCCCGCTCGCGTCCGTCGACGGTGCCGTCGGCATTCACGTCCGCCCGCTCGAACAGGGTCCGCCACTGCGCGCCATATTCCTGCGTATTGACCCGTCCATCGGCGTTCCAGTCGATCAGGGGTGTCGTCGCTGCGCCACCTTCCGCGATCAGCCGGTCATTGACCGCCCGCACCTCGGGCCCGTCCAGCAAGCCATCGCCGTTGCGGTCATCACCCTTGAACAGCAGCGCCACGCCCGCATCCATCTCGGCTCTCTGGATCAGCCCGTCCTTGTCCGTGTCGAAGGGCGTGAAGACATCCTCGCGCGGCGGCCCCGCCACCGGTTTCTCGTCGCCCCCGAACAGGCTCATCCCGCCACCGCAGCCGCCAAGCAACAGCGAAAGCCCCATCACCCCGGCCAAGCCCGAAAACAGACGCATCTCAAACCTCCAGCCCCATAACCCGCCCATACTCCAACCTTTCCGCCCCCCCTTTCAACCCTTTAGTCATGGCCGGTC
>JBILGJ010000033.1:0-14200 GCA_044351125.1 Micropepsaceae bacterium | reverse complement strand
CAGCAGGTAGCCGCACTCATCGATCATGTCGATCAGGTAGGCGCCAATCAGCTTGTCGCGCGGGTCGGTGCAGGCCAGCTGAAGCTGCGCCTCCAGATGCTCGTGCAGGTTGGGGGCCCGCGTCAGCGTTGCCTCGATGGACAACGCATCTTCATCATCAAGCCGGCCGCTGCGGCCTTCGATCATGGACGACGAACTGGCCTCGCGGGGGGGCTCCTGAGCGCGGTCGCTCGCACCATCCTCGCCATAGACATTGTCGTAATCCGTGTCGACTGCCTCGGCGGCGTTGGCCGGCGGCGCATCCTCCGACAGCGTCAGCGATGCACCGTCCGCGACAGCGGGCTCGGCTTCACGCTCGGCAGGCGCTTCGCCCTCCTCGCGCTCAAGCAGGGGATTGCGCTCGAGTTCCTGGTCGACAAAGACCTGAAGATCAAGGTTGGACATCTGCAGCAGCTTGATGGCCTGCTGCAGCTGGGGCGTCATCACGAGGCCCTGTCCCTGCCGGATTTCCAGTCTCTGGTTCAGCGCCATGTGACCGGTATCCTAGAGCGAGAACTTTTCGCCGAGATAGACCCGGCGCACGTCGATGTTCGACACGATCTCGTAGGGCGTGCCCTCGGTCATGACCTCGCCGTCATGGATGATGTAGGCGCGGTCGATGATGTCGAGCGTCTCGCGGACATTGTGGTCCGTGATCAGCACGCCGATGCCGCGCTCCTTCAGGTGATGCACCAGCTTGCGGATGTCGCCGATTGCGATCGGGTCGATACCGGCAAACGGCTCGTCCAGAAGCATGAAGGACGGCTGCGTCGCAAGCGCTCTCGCAATTTCAACGCGTCGCCTCTCGCCTCCCGAAAGAGCGAGGGCAGGCGCACGGCGAAGATGTTCGATCGAGAATTCCGCGAGGAGGTCGTCAACCAGCTGCTGCCGCTTCTCGCGGTCACGCGCCACCAGCTCGGCAACAGCCAGCAGGTTCTGCTCGACCGTCAGGCCACGGAAGATCGAAGCTTCCTGGGGCAGATAGCCGATCCCGAGCCTGGCGCGCCGGTACATCGGCAGCACCGTGATGTCATGGCCGTCCAGAAGGATCTGCCCGCTGTCCGCCGGGATGAGACCCGTGATCATGTAGAAGCAGGTGGTCTTGCCGGCGCCGTTGGGGCCGAGCAATCCGACCGCCTCGCCGCGACGGACCTGGAGAGACACGCCGCGCACGACAGGACGGCGCCGAAAGCTCTTGCCGATCTGGTTCACCACCAGCCCGGTTTGTTCGGCCACGAGGTGTGGCCGTCCATACTCGAAGCTCTCGTTCCCGGTGGTGTTCATGTCTGTTGTTTGCTCGGAGGCGCTTTAAGAATTCAACCCTGCGATAAGATGACGGTTGGCCTTAAAGTTGCGTTGAAATTCAGGGATTTGATCCGTTTTCTTTCTTTTCGGTACCAGTTTTTGGCTGGGAACCGGGCACCGGCAGCTTCACTGGTTTCGTTGGAACAAATATTCCGGTGACACGACCGTCAGGTCCTCCGCCAAGCAGGTCTGCTTTTCCTGTCGCAAGGTTAATTACGAGTGAAGAGCCCTGCATGGCGTTAGGACCTTTCACAAGCGTGACCTTGCCCGAAAGCTTCACGACACGTTGCGAAACATCATAGACCGCAGTGCTGCCCGTTGCCTGGCCTTGCGGCGATGTCAGGAGCACCGAACCATTGGCTTCGATATTCTCGATGGACCCGCCGGAAACACGAATCGAAAGTGTGTCCGAACGAAGGATGAGGTTGCCCTGCATCACACGAACATTGCCGGCATAGGTCGCGGTTTCCGCCCGCATGTCGGCGGTGGTCGAATCTGCGGTGATCGAGATCGGCTGGTCGCTGTCTCGCCCCATCCCCGAGAAGGGGTTCGGAACGCCCTGTGCAAGGGCGGACGGGGCCATCCCCGCGAGGGGCAGGGCCGACAACAGGAGAAGTGTCTGGATCCTCACGTGTCATTACCTCTTTTTCGGCGTTGAAGCCGGATTGCGTGTCGTCGTGTCGCCGTCGTCGTCGCCAACGGCCTCCGCGATGCCCTCGGGGTTCGTGGTCGCAGCCTCGGCCGCCTCGCCCTGGCGTGCAGCCGGGAAATAGCGCGTCGACACCCCACCGGAGAACTTGAGGATACCCGCTTCCTTCATGCCCTCAAAGCGTTCTGCCGTGATGATGCCGAGAGGGCCCTGGCACTTGATGGGCTGATCGCCCTTGAGCAGGCCCGAGCCAAAATCATACCGGGCCGCTTCCGTGTGACACTCATAGCCCCTGTCGGAATAGATGTTGATCGTCTTGTTCAGGTCGAGGGTCTTTCCCTCGACATCAAGCACGCCCTCGACCGCACCAACCTGCAGCCAGCTCTTGTCCTGCATGGTAATGTCGGCCTTGACGTCATCGATCATCATCTTGCTGGCCTTTCCTGGCTCGACGGATGCACCTTTCGCGGTCACCGTGAACGGCTGCCCACGGCCATCCGTGCCGATCAGTCGGGGTGCCACCAGCGCCCGGTCCGCCGTGATTTCCTTCAGCTCGGTCGTCGTGATCCGGATCGTCTCGCCGTCGCGGCCATTGGCAGAATAAAGGATCACCATAGCCACGAGGCTCAACGCGACCACGGGCAGCATGACCTTCATGATCCGCACAAACCGTGAGTAGCCCGCCGTCGAGTCAGCCCGCTGCCGGGCCCGGATCTCCCATCGCTCAAGACGCGAGCGCGGCGCTGGCTCGTCGTCCGGGGCCGGAACAAGGCGGCCTGTGGCGGGGTCCTGGATGTAGCGGGCCATGAGCGCGGGCGCCTAGGCGATGCCAGCCCGGAGGCAGTCATGGATGTGGACGATCCCGACCGGACGGGCGCTCGCAATCGAGGCTTCTTCGTCGCTCACCACGAACAGGCAGGTCACCGGCGTGTCATGCTGGTTCATCAGGCGAAGAGCCTCGGCACCCAGCGCCCCGGACCGTATCAGGCGCGGATGCGTGGTCATGACTTCACTCGCCCTGCAGCGCAGCAGGTCTCCCTGCATGTGACGCCGCAGGTCGCCGTCCGTGATAACGCCCAAAAGCCTGCCATCGGCGTCCACCACACCAGCGCAGCCAAAGCGCTTGGAGGTCATCTCCAGAAGCACGTCGCTCATGACGGCATCGTGCGATACCAGCGGCAGCTCGGCTCCCTTATGCATGATGTCAGCGACCCGCACGAGCCGTCGCCCAAGCGATCCTCCAGGATGCAGCGCGCGATAGTCGTCAGGCGTGAAGCCGCGACGCTTCATGAGGGCAACAGCGAGCGCATCGCCAAGCGCCAGGGTCATCGTCGTCGATGTCGTCGGCGCTAGCCCCATGGGACATGCTTCGGGAGCTGCAGGAAGGATCAGCGGAACATCAGCATGCTGCGCCAGCGGCGACTGCGCGCCACTCGTGATCGCGATTACCGGGATCCCGGCGCGGCGCGTATACTCGATGATGTCCGTCAATTCCTGCGTCTTGCCCGAATTCGAAAGCAGCAGCGCCGCATCCTTGCGCGTGACAAAGCCCAGGTCGCCGTGGCTCGCCTCGCCGGGATGCACGAACTGGGATGGGGTTCCGGTGGAAGCAAACGTCGCGGCGATCTTGGTGCCAACGAGTCCACTCTTGCCCATGCCTGACACGATCACGCGTCCCTCGACCCCCATAATCAGGTCGACGGCCTTGGAGAAGCGCTGGTCGAGCGACCGCGCAAGCTCGCCCAGTGCGTCGCCCTCGGTCGCAAGCACGCGCCGGGCGGCTTCGAGGTCTGCGCTTGTCGTCTTTGCGGCAGCTGTTTCAATAGGCGCGGCTGTCATCGGGACCCACTCGTCATTGGTCGCATCGTCCGCGCAGGAAACCGGCACGGTATCGGGGAGCGCGACGGGCGCCGCATCGCGAAAAACGGTGCTTGGGGAGTATGATCCCTTGGGTCCCGGGAATCAAGCAAATGCCCGCAGCCCTGCAGGGCCTGACGCGCGGGCCAGGGCCATCGAAAAGGCCCTTTCCCGCGCCAATGGCAGCAGGGGCCGCCAGCGCCTTGGTTGACATGCCGAAAGCCTCAATGCGCGAAAATGTCGTCCTCGGGCCATCCGCCGAGGTCCAGCGCCGCGCGCGTCCCGACGAAGCCAAAGCACTTCTGGGCCAGATCAAGCCGGCCCTCGCGAACCAGCATGGCCTCAAGCGCTGCCTTGAGCTTGTGCAGATGCAGGACATCCGAGGCGGCGTAGGCAAGCTGCGCATCGCTGAGTTTGGTGGCACCCCAGTCCGAGCTCTGCTGCTGCTTTGACATGTCGATGTCGAGCAGTTCTTTCACCAGGTCCTTGAGGCCGTGCTTGTCGGTATAGGTCCGAACAAGCTTTGACGCGATCTTCGTGCACCAGACGGGCGCGACGGAAACGTTCAGGTATTTCTGAAAAACGGCGACATCGAAACGTGCGTAGTGGAACACCTTGACCACATCCGGATCTTCCAGCAGCCGCACCAGGTTTGGCGCTCGGTAGGTTTTCCGGTCAAAACGAACCACATGGCAATGCCCGTCACCGCCCGAGAGCTGGGCAAGACACAGTGCATCCCGCTGAGGTTTGAGGCCAAGGGTCTCCGTGTCGATCGCCACGCTCTTGCCGAAATCGACACCGCCGGGCAGGTCGCCCTCGTGAAAATGGATTTTCATGCGGCGCTTTCCGCGGGATTTAACTGTCGGGAAATGGTGCCCAGAAGAGGACTCGAACCTCCACACCTTGCAGTACTAGTACCTGAAACTAGCGCGTCTACCAATTCCGCCATCTGGGCAAGCAAGAGCAGTCAAGGGCGGGAGTGGTATCCGCCAAGACCGGTCCCTGTCAACGGAAACGCAACAAAACCACCCTTCAATCGTGTCGCGCTTTTGGCTATCAAGCGCCCATCCAAGCCGTCCCTTGAGGATTTGACCCGTGCAGCACCCCACATCAGGCAAGCTTGTCACTATTTTTGGCGGTTCCGGCTTCGTTGGAACACAGGTCGTCCGGCGCCTCGCCCGCGATGGCTTTCGTATCCGCGTGGTCACAAGGAACCCAAACCTTCACCTCGAGCTCAAGCCGCTCGGCGAAGTCGGGCAGATCGCCCTGGTCAGGGGCGACGTCCGTGATCCGGCCCAGGTCCAGCAAGCCGTCCGGGGGGCGTCCTTCGTGGTCAATCTCGTGGGCATCCTGCGGCCGGGCGGGGGGCAGTCTTTCGAGGATGTTCATGCCTCGGGTCCGGACGCCATAGCCCAGGCTTGCGCAGCGGAAGGCGTCGAAGGCCTCGTTCAGATGTCGGCGATCGGTGCCGATCGTGACTCGAATTCTGCCTATTCCCGCAGCCGCGCCGAAGGCGAGGCTGCCTCCCGCGCAGCCTTCCCGTCGGCCGTTGTGCTGCGGCCATCAGTGATCTTCGGAGCCGGCGACGGCTTCTTCAACCTGTTTGCCCGCCTGATGCGCATGGCACGCGGCTTCTTCCCTTCATTCGGCGGCGGCAGCACAAGGTTCCAGCCCGTCTATGTCGGAGACGTCGCCGATGCCGTCTCGGTTGCCTTGCGCGCGCCGGCGCACAAGGGGCGTACCTTCGAACTCGGCGGCCCGGCGGTCATGTCGCTGCAGGAAATCCTTGACCTCATCGCGCGGGAAACCGGCCGCAGGTTCATCTATCTGCCGGTGCCGTTTTTCTTGCTGGACATCGTCAGTTTGCTCACGGGCTGGTTGCCATTTTCACCGATGACCTATGACCAGGCCAAGCTTCTGCGAAAGGACAACGTGGTGAAGGCAGGGTCCGATTCCGCGCATGTTGGCACGTTTGCTGACTTGGGCATCACGCCAACGCCGGCCGAGGCCATCGTTCCGTCGTATCTCTACACCTACAGGCCGACGGGGCAGTATGCGGATGCAGGTTCTGTCTGAGGCCTTCAGACCAGGATATACTCCTTGGTGATCAGATAGCTCAGCATCAGCGTGCCGATGAAGATCCGGTACCACGCAAACACGCCAAAACCATGGTTCGCGACGAAGGCCAGGAACATCCGCGCCACGTAGTAGGCGGTGATGAAGGCGACGACGAAGCCGATCCCGAGCACCAGGAAATCCGACGACTGCAGTTCATTCCAGTGCTTGTAGAGCGAGTAGGCTGACGCGCCGAACATCGTGGGGATCGCCAGGAAGAACGAGAACTCGGCCGCAGCGCTGCGTTCCACCTTCATGACAAGCGAGCCCATGATCGTCGCCCCCGAGCGTGAAACGCCGGGCACCAGTGCCAGGCATTGGCAGAGGCCGATCTTCAGGTAGAGCGAGAGCGGGAATTCCTCGACCGAGTAATACTGCGGGATCTTCACAAGCCGCTCGATATAGAGGATCGCAAATCCACCGAGCACCAGCGTCACGGCGACGACGTACTTCGAAAAGAGATAGGTTGTGATGAAGTCCGACAGCAGCACGCCCAGAAACGCAGCAGGCAGGAAGGCCAGGACCAGTCCGAAGGCGAAGCGCCGCGCATTGGGGTTGAAGGGGATGGCCTTCGTGACCTTCCAGAGATAGTCGAAATAGATCACGCAGATCGACAGGATGGCCCCGAACTGGATGAAGATCTCGAACACCCCGCCCGGCGGTACATCGAGGTCCAGCAGTTCCTTGACCAGGATCATGTGACCTGTCGAGGAGATGGGCAGGAATTCGGTGATGCCCTCCACCAGCGCAAGGATGATGGCGGAGACGATTTTCCAGAGAAGTTCCATGGACCCTGCGCGATGCAAGTAGGGGGCGAAGAAGGCGCAAACCGTACATCACGGGGGGAGAAGGTACAAACAGACTGCTTTCATAGAGTTTCTTGGCTAAAGGGGCCGAAACGGACTTAATAATTAGAGATTAGGAAAGGTTGAAGCTCGCATCGACGATTCTTGGATGGAATAGGAAAGTGTTACTGCCATAACGGCTATTTTCGCGCTTGCGAAGAAATTTTTTGTCCTTATACGGTTTCCGCAAGGCGGAAAATTTCGGGCACCACCAATGGCTGACAACAAGATGCTGCGCTTCGTGTCGCTCCGACGGGCTATGCCCGAAAAGCGGGCAGCCAAGTCGCGCAAGGCGGATTTCAACGAGATCTACGCCGAATTCGCGCCCCCCGGCGCGAAGGAGCAGGCCAGCCGCTGCTCGCAGTGCGGTGTTCCCTTCTGCCAGGTCAGTTGCCCCTTGCAGAACAACATTCCCGACTGGCTGAAGCTGACGGCTGAAGGGCGTCTGGAGGAGGCCTACGAGGTCTCGCAGGCGACCAACAACATGCCCGAGATCTGCGGCCGCATCTGCCCTCAGGACCGGCTGTGCGAAGGCAGTTGCGTCATTGAGCAGTCCGGACACGGCACGGTGACCATCGGCGCTGTTGAAAAATACATCACCGACACGGCATGGGAGAAAGGTTGGGTCCAGCCTCTCAGCCCGGGAGCGCCGACCGGCCGCTCCATTGGCATCATCGGCGCAGGCCCCGCTGGCCTTGCTGCCGCCGAACAACTCCGCCAGCGCGGTCACGCGGTCACCATCTATGACCGCTATGACCGCGCCGGGGGCTTGCTCATCTACGGCATCCCGAATTTCAAGCTCGAGAAGGATGTTGTGGCGCGCCGCACGACGCGCCTGGCCGAGGGGGGCGTCGAGTTCCGCCTGAACAGTGACATCGGTGGCAAGCTGCCCTTTGCAAACATCAGGAAAGGCCACGACGCCGTGCTTGTCGCTACCGGCGTCTACAAGGCAAGGGAACTCGCCGCACCCGGCGTTGGCCTCAAGGGCGTCGTTCCGGCCTTGTCTTTCCTCACCGCCTCCAACCGGGTGTGCCTGGGCGAGAAGGTCAAGGCCTTCGACGATGGCACGCTGAACGCCGCCGGCCGCAATGTCGTGGTCATCGGCGGCGGCGACACCGCGATGGATTGCGTGCGCACCGCCGTCAGGCAGGGTGCGAAGTCGGTGACCTGTCTCTATCGGCGCGACAGGGAAAACATGCCAGGCTCGCTGCGCGAGGTCGGCCACGCCGAAGAAGAGGGCGTCGTCTTCTCCTGGCTGGCGGCCCCCAAGGGCTTCATGGGTGATGGGAATGTGACCGCCGTGAAGGCTGTACGCATGCGCCTGAGCGCACAGGATGGCT
This sequence comes from Micropepsaceae bacterium, assembly GCA_044351125.1. Classification (GTDB taxonomy): domain Bacteria; phylum Pseudomonadota; class Alphaproteobacteria; order Micropepsales; family Micropepsaceae; genus SZUA-430. Next base: position 6,050 of record JBILGJ010000033.1, on the reverse strand, counting down.
CGGGACGCCAGGCGCCCGAGGAAATCGCGGGCAGCGACTTCACCTTGCCAGCCGACATGGTGATCCTCGCGCTCGGCTTCGACCCCGAGGACCTGAACACCGCCTTTGGCGAACCCGGCCTTGCCATCAGCAAATACGGCACTCTGACCATAGATCCGCGGACCATGATGACGCCGCTTCCCGGCGTCTTTGCCGCCGGCGACATCGTCCGCGGCGCATCACTGGTCGTATGGGCGATCCGCGATGGTCGGGACGCCGCAGAATCAATCCATTCCTGGCTGGAAACCACAGCGCACGGCGCGCGGGCCGCAGCGGAGTAGCGACATGAAGGAAGACATCACGCGGGAACTCGCCCGCTACGCCGCCAACGCGCAGCACCTCGAGGAAAACCACTGCTATGACCCGGACCAGGAGCGCGACGCCTGCGGCGTGGGCCTTGTGGCCGCGATTGACGGCCAGCCGCGCCGCGAGATCGTCCTGCACGCGATCAATGCGCTGAAGTGCGTCTGGCACCGCGGCGCGGTCGACGCCGACGGCAAGACAGGGGACGGCGCCGGCATCCACATCCAGGTACCACAGGCCTTCTTCGCAGACGAAGTGCGCCTGACGGGTCATCCATTGCAGTCCGGCCGCATAGGCATCGGCATGATCTTCCTGCCGCGCACCGACTACACGGCGCAGGAAACCTGCCGCACGATCGTCGAGGCCGAGATCCTGCGCTTCGGCTACTATATCTATGGTTGGCGCCAGGTTCCCGTCGACATCTCCGTGATCGGCGAGAAGGCGAACGCCACGCGTCCTGAAATCGAGCAGATCATGTTCGACACCGGCGACACGAAGAGCGTGGAGGAGGTCGAGCGCGATCTCTTCATCATCCGCCGCCGCATCGAGACACAGGTTCGCCGCGCCTCGATCCCGAACTTTTATGTCTGCTCGCTGTCGACGCGCTCGCTCATCTACAAGGGCATGTTCCTCGCCGAGCAGTTGTCGGTCTTCTATCCCGACCTGATGGACCCGCGCTTTGTCTCACCCATGGCGATTTTCCATCAACGCTACTCCACGAACACCTTCCCCACCTGGTACCTCGCCCATCCTTTCCGGATGATCGCCCACAATGGCGAGATCAATACCATCAAGGGCAACACGAACTGGATGAAGAGCCATGAAGTGCGCATGGCCAATGAATCTTTCGGCGACTATCAGGAAGACATCAAGCCGATCATCCAGCCCGGTTCTTCAGACTCCGCTGCACTCGACGCGGTTTTCGAGGTGCTATGCCGAGCGGGACGCTCGGCGCCCATGGCAAAGACACTGCTCATCCCGGAAGCCTGGTCGAAGAACCAGGTATCAATGCCCGAGCCGCACCGTGCCATGTACCAGTACGCCAACGCCGTGATGGAGCCCTGGGATGGGCCGGCGGCGCTTGCGATCACCGATGGCCGCTGGGTCGTCGCCGGCCTCGACCGCAACGGCCTGAGGCCTCTGCGCTATTCGATCACCAAGGACGGTCTGCTGTTTGTTGGATCCGAAACCGGAATGGTGGTGCTGCATGAACCGACGATCGCCAGAAAGGGCAGGGTCGGTCCCGGCCAGATGATCTGCGTCGACCTCGAGAAGGGACGCTTCTACGACGATCGCGAGATCAAGGACGAGCTTGCGGCCTCCGACAAGTTCGAGGACTGGACGAAGAACATCGTCGAGCTCGACCCGATCATCGGGCCAGGGCCCGAGCCGCGCATGTTCGAGGAAAAATCAGATCTGCGCCGCCGTCAGCTCGCGGCCGCCATTTCCATGGAAGACCTCGAGATGGTGCTCCATCCGATGGTCGAGGACAGCAAGGAGCCCGTGGGCTCGATGGGTGACGACACGCCCCTTGCGGTACTCTCCCAGCATTACAGGCCGCTCGCGCATTACTTCCGGCAGAACTTCAGCCAGGTCACCAACCCGCCGATCGACAGCCTGCGGGAAGACCGCGTGATGAGCCTGCGCACGCGCTTCAAGAACCTCGGCAACGTGCTGGCCCAGAACAAGTCCCAGCTCGAGGTCTTTACCCTCGAAAGCCCTGTGATCTCGACGGGCATGTACGACCGTATGAAGGAGCACCTCAAGGATCGCTTCTACGAGATCGACTGCACTTTCGAGGTCCACGACGCCAGGGCCGATGACGGTGCCCTGAAGGCCGCCCTGGACAAGATCTGCGCACAGGCCGAGGAAGCCGTGCGCAGCGGCTACGCCCACCTGATCCTCACGGACGAGCGCGTGGGCCCTACGGTGGCGGCCATGCCGATGATCCTGGCGACGGGCGCCGTTCATTCGCATCTTGTCCGCACGCAGTTGCGCACATTCACCTCGCTCAACGTGCGTTCGGCCGAGTGCATGGACACGCATTACTTCGCGGTCCTCATTGGTGTCGGGGCAACAACCGTCAACGCCTACCTCGCCCAGGAATGCATCGCTGATCGTCACGCGCGCGGGCTGTTCGGAACCCGCCGGCTCGGCGAATGCGTGAAGAGCTATCTCGACAGCGTCAGCGCGGGCCTGCTCAAGATCATTTCGAAGATGGGCATCTCCGTGATCTCTTCCTACCGCGGAGGCTACAATTTCGAGGCGGTCGGGCTGTCACGTTCGATGGTGGCCGAGTATTTCCCCGGCATGCCTTCGCGCATTTCCGGGATTGGCCTTGCAGGCATCCAGAAGCGCATATGCCGCCAGCACGCCCGCGCCTTTGCGCAGGATGTAGCCGCCCTGCCGATCGGTGGCCTTTATCGCTATCGCACAGGTGGCGAAGCCCATGCGCATTCCGCCGAGACCATCCACCTCCTCCAGGCATCGGTCACGCAGGAGAGCCGCTCGACCTTCCGCAAGTACACCGACGCTGTTCGCCGCGCTCCGCCGACAAGCCTGCGCCATCTCATGGACTTCCGCCCGCGCGGCGCCGCCCCCATCCCGGCGGAAGATGTCGAGTCCATCACCGAGATCAGCAAGCGCTTCGTCACGCCCGGCATGTCGCTCGGAGCGCTTTCGCCCGAAGCGCACGGCACGCTGAACATCGCCATGAACCGCATCGGCGCCAAGTCCGACTCAGGTGAAGGCGGAGAGGACCCCTCTCGCTTCAAGCCAAGCCCCAATGGCGACAACGCAAACTCGGCCATCAAGCAGATCGCCTCGGGCCGCTTTGGCGTCACCGCCGAGTACCTCAACCAGTGCCGCGAGATCGAAATCAAGGTGGCTCAGGGTGCGAAGCCGGGAGAGGGCGGCCAGCTTCCGGGCTTCAAGGTCACGGAACTGATCGCGAAATTCCGGCACGCAACCCCCGGCGTGACGCTGATCTCGCCACCGCCCCATCACGACATCTACTCGATCGAGGATCTCGCCCAGCTCATCTACGACCTGAAACAGATCAATCCGGATGCGCGCGTCTGCGTCAAGCTGGTTGCCTCAACCGGCATCGGCACGATCGCCGCCGGCGTTGCCAAGGCAAAGGCCGACGTGATCCTGATCTCGGGACATGTCGGTGGCACCGGAGCATCGCCCCTCACATCGATCAAGTATGCAGGCGTTCCTTGGGAAATGGGGCTGACGGAGGTCAACCAGGTCCTGACCCTGAACAATCTGCGCCACCGCGTGGTGCTCAGGACGGACGGCGGCCTGCGTACGGGCCGCGACATCGTCATGGCGGCGATGATGGGCGCCGAGGAGTTCGGCATAGGCACGGCGGCATTGGTCGCCATGGGCTGCATCATGGTCCGCCAGTGCCATTCGAACACCTGTCCTGTCGGCGTTTGCACCCAGAATGAAGAGCTGCGCCGCAAGTTCACCGGCACGCCCGACAAGGTTGTCAACCTCATGAGCTTCCTCGCCGAGGAAGTCAGGGACATCCTTGCAAGTCTCGGCTTCCGTTCGCTGAAGGAAGTGATTGGCCGCACAGACCTTCTCATGCAGGTCAACCGTGGTGCCCACGACCTCGACGACCTCGATCTGAACCCGCTCCTCGTCCAGGCCGACCCGGGCCCCAACCCGCGCTACTGCACGATCGAGGGGCGCAACGAGGTGCCCGACACGCTCGACCAGAAGATCGTGAAGGATGCTGCCCGCCTGCTCGAGGATGGCGAAAAAATGCAGCTCACCTACACGGTGCGCAATACGATGCGCGCCATCGGCACGCGCGTGTCGTCCCATATCGTGCGCAAGTATGGAATGAAGGGGCTGAACCACGGCCAGCTCACGGTCAAGCTCACGGGCTCCGCGGGCCAGTCGCTGGGGGCCTTCGCAGTGCAGGGTGTGAAGCTTAAGCTCTATGGCGACGCCAACGACTACGTGGGCAAGGGCCTCTCGGGCGGCATGATTGTCGTCAGGCCCATGGTGTCGAGCCTGCTCGAAAGCCAGGAGAATGTCATCATCGGCAACACGGTCCTCTATGGTGCGACAGCAGGCAAGCTGTTCGCCTCTGGCCAGGCTGGCGAGCGCTTTGCCGTGCGCAACTCTGGCGCCCACGCGGTGGTCGAAGGCTGTGGCTCGAACGGTGTCGAGTACATGACCGGCGGCGTGGCGGTGATCCTGGGTGCCGTTGGCGACAATTTCGCTGCAGGCATGACGGGCGGCATGGCTTTCGTTTACGACCCCTCTGACGAATTCGGCATAAGGGTGAACCCCGACAGCGTGATCTGGCAGCGGATCGACTCGGCTTGGTGGAACGACCTGCTGCTATCGCTGATCGAGGAACACGTTGCCGAAACCGGTTCGAGGCACGCACGCCGCATTCTTGCGCAGTGGGAAACCGAGCGGCAGCGCTTCTGGCAGGTCTGCCCGAAGGAGATGGTGAACAGGCTGAAACAGCCGCTGAGCGACAGCAAGGCCTCCGCAATCGCCTGAGCAGTGAAAAACGGCCGGCCGTGCACCCGCGCGGCCGCCAGCACCTTGCACAGTGTATCCGCCCCCGCTTAAGAAGCAGCCATGGGGGAATCACGCACACCCGTTGAAACGCGCCGCTTCAGGATCGCCGGGCTCGACGATGCCAACGGTGCCGCGCGCGCAGAGCAGGTGCTCATGTCGGTGCCGGGCGTAGACCGGGCCATGGTCGATTTCGAGCATCAGTTGCTGATTGTCCGGACGGCCGATTACGTCACCGATGAGGCGCTCGCCGAGGCCGTGGAAGCCGCGGGCTACACGCTGCTTGCGCGCCAGCAGGCCATGTCCGAGGGCACGGCCGGCGATGCCGGCGTACTGTCGGAGCCCGCGCCAACGCAGGTCACGCCCGCTGCCGCCAGGCAAGGCACACGCTGGATCTGGAACCGCGGCAGCATCTGGCAGAACCTGCGTTTCTATGTCCCCCGCGTCGTTGGCGGCGCGCTGGCGTTCTCAATCTTTCTGACGCTCGTCTATCGCATCCTTCCCGTGCCGACGACGATGCTCATGCTGGGCGAGGGCGTTTTCGCGGGACAAGCCATCTCACGGAACTGGGTGCCACTGGAGAACGTCTCGCCCCATCTCATCCGTTCGGTGATCGCCTCCGAGGACGCCGACTTCTGTCGCCACTGGGGCTTCGACTTCAAGGGCATGCAGGACGCGTGGAAGGATGCCGAGCGTGGCGAACGTCTGCGGGGAGCCTCTACCATCAGCCAGCAGACGGCCAAGAATGTGTTCCTGTGGTCGGGTCGGTCATGGGTCAGGAAGGGGCTCGAAGCCTGGTTCACGGTCCTGATAGAGACCCTCTGGCCCAAGCGGCGCATCATGGAAGTCTACCTGAATGTGATCGAATGGGGCCCCGGGGTATTTGGGGCGGATGCGGCCGCGCAGAAATGGTTCCGAAAGCCTGCATCGAAGCTGACACGGCTTGAGGCCGCTCGCCTTGCGGCGATCCTGCCGAACCCGAAGCGCTACCGGGCAAATCCACCCGGCCCCTACGTGAATGGTCGCGGCTATACAATCTCTGCGCGAGCCCAGAGCGTTGACCTGAACGGTATCGACCGCTGCGCCAGGCCTTGAGTGCAAGCCGCAGGCTCTCCTATCATCCCCGTCCCGATGCTTCGCGTCCACGATTTCATACTGTC
>JBILGJ010000258.1:0-4563 GCA_044351125.1 Micropepsaceae bacterium | reverse complement strand
CAGTCCAGAGGCTTGGCTCCGTGACCATTGTGGCCGCGGTGCCATTTCTTTCCGCCCTCTTCCTGAACAGTTGGGACAATGGCACAAAATGACGCTCAGGAGCGCTGCCCTCAGGCAGGCCATTGGCGGAATTGGCCATGCACCGGTCAGACGGCAAATACCCGGGCATGGAAGGAGCCATCGTCGACCGACCCCGTCAATCTGAAGCCAGAGCGTTCCGCCAGCTTTTGCGGCGCCGCTCCTAGCGGGAAAAAAACGTGAAAGCGCGTGAATGCAAAGGACCAGTCATAGCAGGGCGAGGCATGGACCATGGCCCCTTCCGGTTTCAGAAGATCGCGAAACTCGAGAAACTGGGAAAGCGGAGAAAACAGATGCTCTATGACATTGTTAGAAAATATCCCGTCAAACCTGGCGCTGACTTCCTCCCGGCGTCGAACGACAAAGGGGCTGGTAATCTCGGCATTGGGCTCATATCCCCAAACGTCATAGCCCTGCGCGCGCAGGGTCTCCACTGAACGCGACCAGGCGCCGCTTCCCCAGTTGAGGTAGACGCCGTCCCGCCTGGGTTTGAGCAGATCAAAGGCTCTAAGCTCCTCCTCGGTGGAATCTCCCTCGCTGTAGAAGGAGTAGAGGAGACTATAGTCGGCCGAGATCAGTTCCGGAGGCGCACGGAGATACTTCATTGGGCCAAAAACACAGTTGCATTCCGGACACTCGAAGCGCTCAAGCCGGCCTCCGCCAAACATGCACTCGTCAACTCGGCTGTGAAGGGTTTGCGGGTCAGCTTCATGGCCGCAGGCCAGGCAGGCAATGGAGCGAGCATCAACCGTACGCTCATCCAGGCGATCCAGGGCGCTCCAGTAGGCCGGGATCAGGAACTCCCGCAGGTTGGTCGTCTGCGCCTCCAGCCTGGCCAGTCTCCGTTCCAGATCTGCAAACCTGGTGCGATCAGCATCGCGCATTATGCCCTCCTGGCCGCCAGCTAGCAGGCTGGTGAAAAAAGTGAAGCGAAATCTGCCCTCACGTGATTCACTTCGCAAGCTGATTTGCGAGGCGGACATGCGCGGAGCGGATGAACGCTCGGGGGCGCCTTCTTGCTATGTCGATCTGGAAGCCCTTGTTCCACGGCAGCATCCTCTGAGGACCATCCGGGAAATGGTGAATGAGGCGGTTGTGGCGCTCGATGGCTGTTTTCCAAGCTTTATACGCGTTTCGGCTGCCCCTCAATTGTCCCAGAGAAGCTGCTGCGGGCGCTGTTGCTGCAGGCCTTCTATTCCATCCGTTTCGAACGCCAGCTGATGGAGCGTCTGGAGTTCGATCTTCTGTTCCGCTGGTTCGTGGGGCTTGGGTTTGTTGACCCGGTCTGGGATCATTAAGTCTTCTCCAAGAACCGGGACCGGCTTCTGTGAGGCAACCTTCCAGCCAGATTCTTCGTCAGTGTGCTGGCGCTGCCGCGCGTGAAGAGGCTTCTGTAGTCGGTGAATTTTTCTGCGGACGGCACGCTGATTGAAGCATGGGCGAGCCTGAAGATCTTCAAGCCGCGTGCAGATCAGGGCGACAATGATGAACAGCCACCGACCGGCGGAGGCCGCAACGCTGAGGCCGACTTCAAGGGCGAGAAACGAAGCAACGAGATGCACATCTCCACCACGGATCCGGACGCGAAGCTCTATCGCAAGGGTTCGGGTCAGGAGGCCAAACTCTGCATCACTGGGCACGCACTGATGGAAAAAGGGAACGGGATCTATGTCGATGCGCGCCTGACGCGGGTATCGGGCCATGCCGAACGCCTGGCGGCGCTGGAGATGATCGAGGAGCGCGCCGAGCGGCCTCACCCTGTCACCCTAGCAGCCGACAGGGGCTTTGATGCCGCCGACTTTGTGGCTGGACTTCGCGAGATGAATGTGACACCGCACATCGCGCAGAATACAAGCCGCAAGTCGGCCACTGACCGGCGCGCCACAAGACGCCCCGGCTACACAATCAGCCAGCGCGTTGGTAAACGCATCGAGGAGGGGTTGGGGTGGATGACATCAGTGGCCGGCATGCGAGAGACGAAGTTCCGGGGCCTGAAAAAAGTCGGATGGGCCCTTACCTTCTGTGCCGCAGCCTACAACATCATCCGTATTCCAAAGTTGATTGGCGCATAAGCGCGTACGGAACGGGCGGCGCAGGCTGCCGCTGGGGTTCAAGACGCTGAGTGCCGGGCAGCGCGCGTGGCTGACACAGAATATGGACGTGATCCTGCGCATGGCCAGGCTCGAGGCCGTGGTTGTTGGAGGTGTGTTTCCCAAGGGTGCTGCCCAGATCGTTGCAGGCGAGGTAACTGCCGAACTCTTGCTTGAAGGGTTCATTGACTTCGACAAGGAGCGCGCCCGGTTGGCCAAAGACCTCAAGAAAGCCGAGGACGAGGTCGCGCGCGTCGACCAGAAGCTCAACAACGAGAACTTCGTCTCGCGCGCGCCCGAGGATGTTGTGCAGGAGCTGCGCGACAAGAGGGTGGAGCATGATGCGACGCGTTCGAAAGTCGCCGAGGCGCTGAAGCGGTTGGGGTAGGTTGCCGGTGGGGACCTATTACCCACAGCGCTTCGGTAGCGGCGCGCGCCGCTTTGTTGAAGTTGGTGTTACAATACCGCTTGGGGATTGGTCATGGATCGACTCGCAGGAGTATTGGGTGTTGCCGGCGTGGCTGCAGGCCTGGGGTTGCCAGTCTATTTTGGAGGTCTGGACCCTGCCTACGATCCCGTGCGTGACTTTATCAGCGAGATGGGTGCTGCCGGTGCGCCGAATGCCCCGATGGTGAACCGGATGGGATTCCTGCCGACGGGTCTCATCCAGATCGCGTTTGCGTTGTGCGCCTGGATAGCGTTGCCGCGTTCAGGTGCCATGACACTCGGGATCATCGGATGGCTTCTTTTCTCGGTGGGGTATGTCGCATCTGCAGTCTTTCCATGTGATGCGGGCTGTGTAGGAGACCCCGGCAGCTTCTCGCAGCAGATGCACTTCGCATTGGGAGTGCCCGGCTATTTTCTGGCGCCCGCTTCGACGCTCATGCTTGCTTTTGCCGCGCGCCAATGGCCGGGAGGTCAGTGGATATCCGTCGTGGCCCTGCTCGGTGCGGTTGGCGGTGCTGCCAGTCTTTCAGCACTTGCTGTTGACTTCGATGGGAGTATGGTCGGGTTGTGGCAGCGCATGCTGGAGGCCTCGGTCATGATGCCGATGTTGGCTATCAGCACCTATCTGTTGGTGCGAAGACCTGCATAGAGAAACTCCCTCCCCCGCGCGTGCCGCGCGGGTACTCCCTCACTTCGTGAGGGAGAGAAACGGGTTCTTTCTCCCTCGCTTGCGAGGGAGCATCTGTGTTTCAGGTCAAGCGGTTTTGGCTCATGGGGCTGCCACAGGCGATCTTCTGCGATGAGGGTATTGGCGAGGATAACGAGCTTGCGCGCGTCGACCAGAAGCTCAACAACGAGAACTTCGTCTCGCGCGCGCCCGAGGATGTTGTGCAGGAGCTGCGCGACAAGCGGGTTGAGCATGAGGGCACGCGCGCCAGGGTGGCGGAGGCGTTGAAGCGGCTGGGGTAGTGGTCCGCGTTTGTTGATGCGTGCGAGGGTGGTCCAGGTTTTGGCTGCATTCGTGGGTGGTCCACTTGCGCGGACCATGACGGAGAAGACTAGGCCTGCGTGGTGGACATGGTGCGTCCACTCAGGTCCTCGTCAATGTCTCCGCCAGCTCTGTTGCCAAAGTGCGGAGGCGGCGTCGGGTCATGCCGGTGCGGGCGTGGATGGCGAGTGAGAAGAGCAGGCTTGAGACCTGCAGGGCGACGCTTCGGGGTGGGCGGCGCAAGCGCTGCGTTTCAGAGGCGTGGCGCTCCGCGATCACGGCTTCAAGGTCGGTATCGAGCGTGGCGAGGAAGTCCGAGAGTGTCTTTTGCACTGCGGCGTGCTGCGTGCAGGCGGGCAGTGCGGTGCCGACAAGCAAGCAACCGGTCGAGGGATTGTCTGCTGGCGCGTAGGCGTCAGCGGCGGCGAGCAGCATGGATCTGGTTGCAGAGGCAATGTCGCTGCCTGCGCTGAAGGTTTCAAGGATCCGCCGGTGGGCGAAGGCTGCGTACCCGTCGACTACCCTTTCGAACAGGGCGGTCTTGTCGCCGAAGGCGTTGTAGAGGCTGGGCTTTGACAACCCGGCTGCGGTTGCGATGTGGTCATAGGCCGTGGCCTCGAAGCCTTGCGCGAGGAAGATTTCCGCGGCGCATCGCAAGACATCCGCCTCCGCAAAAGTCCGTGGGCGTCCGCGGGTTGCTGGTGTTTTGTCTGTCATCCTACGAAACCATTGACCCATGACTGCCGGTGTAATTATACGCTATCGTACAATATACGAAGTGGAGATGTACGGATGAAGGCAATCTGGGCGCGAGTGCTGGCGGGTGGGTTTGCAATCATGGCTGTCCTTATGACGCTGATCTGGACCAATGGCACTGCTCTCAAGGCGCTTTTGTTCTCGCAAGCCATGCCAGCGGCCTATTTCTCGCATTTCGATTACATCAAGCCTGCGCTCTACCAG
>JBILGJ010000257.1:0-4567 GCA_044351125.1 Micropepsaceae bacterium | reverse complement strand
GGCGCTGGGTTCTGTGAAGGCCTTCGCGGCCGGGTTCCAGGCGGCGACGGTCTCGAATCCTGTGAATGCGCCGACCTTCCACCAGGCGGAATAGGCGACGGTCTCGGTGCCGCCGTCGCGCTTCAGGGCGCCGTTCGCGGATCGGACCGTCAGTTTCACCGTGCTGAGCTCGGCCAGGTTGCAGGTGAAGCCGAGGTTGCCCAGCTCGTACTCGGCGTTGGTGTTGAGGGTTCCCAGGTTGGTGTTCGCCGGTGTCTCGGTGAAACTGCATTGTGGCGGGATGCGGCCGGTGATCTCGATCTTCTCGCTGTCGCCGATCGCGCCGCCTTCATCATCGTCGGACGCCTGTGCCGATGCCGCGATGCCGAAGGCGAGGGCGACCGTCGCCGCGCGCGCCACGATCATGGTGCTGGTCCTCATATCCTTGTGTATCCGCAAGCAGACCCCCGTCGTGTTGTTGTTCCGCCTCCCGAGGGAGCACGGTTCCCCGGTCAGGAATTCATGCATCGCGGTGTGATTCGGTTCCTGAGGTGTGAATCACTTCCTGATGCGAAGGGAGGTTGGCGACGAGCCTGCGATTACTGAAGCGCCTATTTTGCCACTTTTGACGTTTGGGTTGATGGTGCGCTCTTTTCGTTACGCCAACCGGTGTTTGCCGCGCACGTTGTCTGCCACTCGTGCGCGGATCGCACTAATAGTGTTCGGCGCGGTTCGAATTGCATCATGATTTGGGATGGCGGTCATGGAAGCGAAGCTTGAGCCGGTGCCCGCTATCGTAGGGCAGAGATCTGGTCGTCGTTTTCGATGCGGTGCGTTAATTTGAAATTAGTCATTGGATAAAGGTTCGCTCTGGAATTGGCCGTTCCTTTGCTGCCAGCAATGGCGGGCATTAGCTTTGGGTTGATGGGTTTAGGCTAGCGTTGTCGCGATGATGTACGATCAGACGCGCGCGCGGCTTCTGGCTGCCTGGGTGTTCGTGGCCATTTTTGCTGCGGACCGGTTGACGGCGTTTGTCGTGGCCGATGCGCTGTCAGCGCTGGGAAGCGTGGAGATCGTTGCGCTGATCCAGGGTTTGCTGGTCGGTTGCGTCGGCGGACTGGTGTTCCTCGGTTTCCAGATTGACTGGCGACGGGCCCCCGGACTTGTGAGCCGGGTTCATGCGGGAAGCTCGCTGATACTGCTGATTGTTATCCTGGCATTTTCCTGCTCGTTGCATCCTCTTCTGGAGGGCGTCGAGCGGGCCGACATCGGGATCGATCCCGGTCTGCTGAACGCTGCTGTGCTGGCCGCTGTCGGTGCGATGGTCAGCCTCATGCTTGTCAGGGTTGACCAGGCTGTTGCAAGGGTTCGCGTCGGGCGGGATGAAGAAGCGGGGCGCGCTGCGAGGAATGTGATGCTGCAGGGCGTCATGATCCTGGCGCTTGTCCTGTCGCTTGGTGCCGTTGCACGTGATGCCAATCATCACGTCCTTGCGCGCGAGGCCGTTGTTGCATCCGATGTGACAAATGTGCTGACCCGGCTCAGGGGTGTTGTGGAATTTTCGGGCCGCATGGCCTTTGTCGTCGATGGCACGCCTGAGGGACAGGCAGCCTTCACCCGTGCATTCAACGTGGCTCTTGCCCATCAAGCCAATGCGCGCTGGCATGTGGCTACATACCGGCAAATGAATGAAGGTCGGTTCGATGCCATTCGCTCCTTCCCGCCGTTGCGGAACTTCGACACCGGCTGGGAACAGGTTCGTGTGGCAAGTGCGGCTCTCATGCGTGCGTCTGGTTCCGAGCGGCGCGTGCGGGCCGTTGAGCTGGGAAATGCCATCGACGAGTTCTCGCCTGTCATCGACCGGGTTGTCGCCGGTATCGAAGCGGTAGAGGAAGAGCGCCTGGCCGACGGGTCGAGCCTTCTGCTCGATGTCGTGACCGGGTCGCTTGGTATCGTCATGGCGGCATCGCTCCTGATCCCGCTGTTCAGCGTGAGTGCTGCACAGATGGAACGGGTTCGGCGCGCCCTCGCGCAATCGCAGCGGTTGAACGACAACCTGGCCTCGTATCAACAGGCACTTGACCAGTACGCCATCTTTTCGGTCACCGATGCCTCGGGCCGTATCCTCCAGATCAATGACCAGTTTCTCAGGATCAGCGGCTATGCGCGGTCGGATATCATTGGGCAGTCGCACCGGATCCTGAACTCAGGGACGCACAGTGCGGCATTCTTCGAGGGCATGTGGCAAACGCTGGAGAAGCGGGGTTTCTGGCGCGGTGAAATCTGCAACCGCGGGGCGGACGGAAACCTTTTCTGGATCGACGCCTGCATTACTTCGTTGACGGGTGACCACGGGAAAATCGACCGTTATGTCGCGATTGCCTATGATATCACCGAGCGGAAGCAGGTCGAGATGCGCCAGCAGTGGCGTCTTCGGCTGGAGCGCAGCCTCGCTTCGGTGCGCTCGGAGGCGATGTTACAGGGCGCCATGTACAGCAGCCTTCCGCAACTGCTCGAGGTGCTGAACGATGTGACCGGGACGGCCTCTTCGGTGCTGGTCGAGATCGGCAACAGCAGGGATCACAGTACCTGGGGGTTGATGCTTGGGTATTCGCGCAAGGAAAGCCTTGCAGGCGAAATTGATGCGGGAACGCTTCCGCGCGTTGCCAATCTTGAGGGGCTGAACGGGCGGCTGCTGGAAGCTTTCCGACAGAATGAGCTGTTCGGTGGGCTGACGGCGCGCCAGCTCGGCGCCACGAGTTTCACCGCGATATCGCTGGGTACCAGCCATGATCCGATGGGTGCCCTTCTCGTCGCCGGGGAATTCGATGCGGATGCCTTCAAGGAAGAGCTGTCGCTGGTGATCGGCGGACTTGCCGAGCTTCTGGCCCTCAGGCGGGATGCTGACCGGCGGCGCAACAATGAGGAAAACAACGTCCGGATGGCGAAGCGCGACCCGTTGACGGGGCTTGGCAACCGGCGTGATCTTCTTGAGGAGTTCGAGGCGCGGACCGATCACCCCGAAGCGAAATTTGCCCTTCTTCTGGTGGATCTTGACCGCTTCAAGCCCATCAACGACACGTTTGGGCATTCGGTTGGCGACACGGTCCTGCGGGTTGTGTCCGAGCGCCTGCAGTTGGCGGTGCAGGGAGACTACACAGTTTCACGCATGGGTGGTGACGAGTTTGCGATCCTGACCGAAGCGCATGCGTCGGTCGATGAAGAGGGCGCGCTTGACCTGGCACACAGGATCATCGAGGAGCTGTCCCAGCCGATCAGGTGCGATGGACACCTGCTGACGGTCGGCGCCTCGGTGGGCATTGCGCTCTATCCGCGGGATGGCTCGTCATTCCAGGAAGTCCTTCACTGCGCGGATGCCGCCATGTACCGGGCAAAGGCGAACCGGGCGGGTGCGAAGGTGTTTGACTCCCTCACGGATGAGGGCATGCGGCATCGGGCAGAACTCGAGACCGAACTGAAGGTCGCGATGGATGATGGCAGCCTCGTGCCCTATTTTCAGCCTTTCGTCGATCTGGCCACGGGCAAGGTTGTTGGTCATGAAGTGCTTGCGCGCTGGAACCACCCTGTGCGCGGCAGCGTGCCTCCTGTGGAGTTCGTGAAGATCGCAGAAGATGCAGGAATGGTCGAAAAGCTGTTCTGGCTGATGCTGCGAACTGCGTGCAAGAAGCACGTTGACGGCGGGTTCAATACAATCCTGTCTCTCAATCTTGTTCCCGCGCAGATCGAGAACCCGGCCTTTGTAAAACAGCTGATCGAGGAACTGGAAGCAGTCGGCTTCCCGCCCCATTTGCTGGAGGTCGAGATCACGGAAACCACGTCGATGGGCGACCTCGACCGCGCGCGGCCAATGCTCATGTTGCTGAAGACATGCGGGATCCAGATCGCGCTGGATGATTTTGGTGTCGGGTACTCTTCGCTTGCGCTGCTGCGCAATTTGCCGATCTCGAAGCTGAAGATCGATCGCTCATTTACATCCGACCTGGAGAGCGACGATCCGGGCAGGGCCACGCTTGTCAATGCGATCCTGGGCATTGCAAGTGCGATGTACCTGAAGGTGACGGCCGAAGGCATCGAGCATCCCGAAGTCGCGGACTACCTCAGGAACCACGGGGCGCACTACGGACAGGGATATCTCTACGGCAGGCCCTCGACGGAAATCGTTCTGGAGGTGGACGCGCCGCCGCCGGCGGTGCCGGTGCGCCGGCGCGCCTAGAGCAGGAAATCGGGCTGGACGGTTGCCGGCCGGATTTCGACTGGCTGGATCAGGGTTTCGCTGTCGCCTACGCGTGCATTATTGAGGCGGCGCGAGACGGGATGGGCCTTCAGCACCGTTTCTGTTGCGGGTTTCAGCAGTTCGTGTCCGGCTTCGCCAGACATCCATGACGTCATCGTCTCGCTGTCCAGAAGCACCGGCATGCGATCATGATACTGCGCGACGAGGCTGTTTGCGTCTGTGATGACCATCGTGGCCGACCGGATGGTCTTGCCCGGTTGTTCTGGGTGGTCGGCTTCCTCCCAGAGGCCGGCGATCAGGAGCAGGGGGCCTTCAGCGGGTGTGAAGTACCAG
>JBILGJ010000032.1:0-14241 GCA_044351125.1 Micropepsaceae bacterium | reverse complement strand
CGCTGGGCCAGGCCGACGAACTGCGCCGCGCCATGGGCAAGAAGATCAAGGAGCAAATGGCTGCCCACCGCATCAAGTTCATCGAGGGCGCGAAAAAGCTCAAGAACATGGATGAGGATGTCGCCGAACAGATCTTCGACCAGGCCGAAAAATTCGCAGGCTACGGCTTCAACAAGGCGCACGCGGCCGCCTATGCGCAGGTCGCCTACCAGACCGCATGGCTGAAGGCGAACTACCCGGTCGAGTTCTTCTGCGCCTCCATGACGCTCGACATTTCCTCGCCCGAACGCCTGTCGATCTTCCGCCAGGAGGCCGAGCGCCTCGGGATCACAGTTGCCCCGCCTGACATCAACATGTCAGGGGCGCTCTTCACGGCCGGCAAGAAGCCGGATGGGAGCGAGGTCATCCATTACGCGCTCTCGGCCATCCGTAACGTCGGTCGCTCTGCGATGGAGCATGTGGTCGAGGTGCGTGAATCGGGCGGAAAATTCAACAGCCTGTTCGACTTCGCGCGCCGCATCGACGCCCGCTTCATCAACAAGCGCATCCTCGAGAACCTCGTGGCTGCCGGCGCCTTCGATCGCCTCAACCCGAACCGGGCGCAGGTGCACGCCGCCATCGACATGCTGATCGGTGAGGCATCGCTGTCGAGCCGCGAACGCGACAGTGCGCAGGTCAGCCTCTTCGGCGAAGTACAGAAGCAGCCCGATCGCGCGCTCCCGAAGGTCGACCAGTGGACGATGCCCGACCGCCTTGCCCGCGAGTTCAGTGCCATCGGCTTCTACATGTCGGCCCATCCGCTCGACGAGTTCAAACAGACCCTGCAGCGGCTGAGGTGCGTACCCTATGCCGAACTGGCAGCCGAAAAGAAGCGCGTGGAGCGCGCCGTGACCCTGGCGGGCAGCGTCATTCGAAGGCTCGACCGACGGACAAAAGACGACAAGCGCATGGCGCATATCGGTTTCTCGGATGCCTCCGGCATGTTCGAGGCGGTCTGCTTCCAGGAGGTCCTCCTCCAGGGCGGCCAGCATCTCGAGCCCGGCAAGGCGGTCATCATCAATGCCGCGACCCGCTGGGATGGCGATGACCTGAAATTGCAGGTGGTCAGTGTCCAGAGCCTCGATGAAGCCGCCGCGCAAACGGGCGCTGGCCTGCGGATCTTCATCGACAGCGAACGGCCCCTCAAGAGCATCGCAGAGCGCATGAAGGGCCACGCCGGCCGGGGTGTGGTTTCGCTTGTTTTCCCGGTGGAGCAGGGCGAACGCGAGGTCGAGCTCGAGTTGCCCGGCCGCTATGCCGTGACGCCCGCCCTTCGCGGGGCGTTGCGCGTCGTGAGCGGGGTGCAGGAAGTCGAAGAAGTCTGAACCTGCGCACAAAGGCTGGATATGCCGCCCACGGCATGGCAAGCTTTGCCTGCTCGCTATTCACAACCATGTCTTGAACGGAGACGCCTCACATGAAGACCCGGATCACAGAGCTTTTTGGCATCCAGCATCCGATCATCCAGGGCGGCATGCATTATGTCGGCTTTGCCGAGATGGCCGCCGCCGTATCCAATGCCGGTGGCCTTGGCATCATCACGGGCTTGACCCAGCGCACGCCGGAACTGCTGGCCAAGGAAATCGCCCGTTGCCGCCAGATGACCGACAAGCCCTTCGGCGTGAACCTGACCTTCCTGCCCGCGCTGACGCCACCCGACTATCCAGGCTATATCAAGGCCATCGTCGAGGGCGGTGTGAAAATCGTCGAGACAGCCGGTAACAATCCGCAGAAGTGGATGCCGCTGCTCAAGGAAAACGGCATCAAGGTCATCCACAAGTGCACCTCGGTCCGTCACTCGCTCAAGGCCGAGCAGATCGGCTGCGACGCCGTCTCGGTCGACGGCTTCGAATGCGGCGGACATCCGGGCGAGGATGATATCCCGAACATGATCCTGCTGCCCCGCGCAGCCGATGAACTGAAGATTCCCTTCGTCGCTTCGGGCGGCATGGCCGATGGACGCAGCCTTGTCGCGTCACTCGCGATGGGCGCCGATGGCATCAACATGGGCACGCGCTTCATCGCCACCAAGGAAGCTCCCGTGCACGAGAACGTCAAGAAGGCGATCGTTGCGGCCTCCGAGCTCGACACCCGCCTGGTGATGCGCCCGCTGCGCAATACCGAGCGCGTTCTCAAGAACGCGGCCGTCGAGCGGCTTCTTGAGAAGGAAAAGGCGCTGGGGCCAAAGCTCCAGTTCCAGGACATCATCGAGGAAGTGGCCGGCGTCTATCCGAAGATCATGACCGACGGCGACATGGAAGCCGGCGCGTGGTCCTGCGGCATGGTCGTGGGCCTGATCAACGACATCCCGACCTGCAAGGAACTGATCGACCGGATCATGAAGCAGGCCGAGGACATCATCCGCAACCGCCTCGACAGGCTCATATAGGCGCGCGCCCGGTTCGGCGCCGCAACAGGCGCCGAACCACAAGCCAGACGCCTCCTGCAAGGACGCCAGCAGCACCAAGCAGCAACCACCAATAGGCCGCGATCTGGCGCTTGATCGCGTTCACGACGACCTGCTTCTGCACGTTGTAGCCCGGCGGCAGGGGCAGGACACCCATCTGCTTTTCGTACGCTTCGTAGTCGCGCAGCATGGATTGCAGAAGTTCCGGTTCGCGCGCGGCCAGATTGTTGGTCTCGCCCGGATCGGTGGCCAGGTCGTGCAGCTGCCACGCGCCATCCGAATGCGGCGGCGCATTTCGCGAGAGCTTGAACCGCCCCCGGAAAAGGGCAGCGTTTCCGGCCACCTCGGTCCCCACCCATTCGCTATCGCCGCGCGGATCACCGGGGGCACCCGAAAGCTGCGCGGCAAGGGACCGACCCGTCATCGCGATTTCTCCAGGCGCGGCCTTGACCTCCACGCCCGCAATCGCGAGCAGGGTAGGGGTCACATCGGTGACAAACGTGGTTCCCCGAATGCGTGTTCCCGGCGCGACACCCGGGCCCGACATCACGAAGGGCACGCGAAGGCCGCCCTGTGTTGTATAGAACTTGAAGAGCTTGCCGGGTGCAGATATCGCGGCTGCCCATTCAGGGCCGATATAGCCGAGGCTTCCGGCCTCTCCCAGATTGTCGACCCGCCAGTCATAACCGTGCAGCATCATCCAGAGGTTCATGCCCGGTGCGTGGACAGGATCGCTGGGCTCGGGTCCGTTGTCCGACGTGATGACGAAGACCGTGTTGTCGAATTCCCCGGTCTGCTTCAGGTGGGCCACCAGCCGCCCGATATGGTGGTCCATCGCCTCGAGCATTCCCGCATAGACTTCCATGCTGCGCGCCGCCATGCGCTTTTCGACATCCGAAAGCGATGACCACGCCCGCGCCCCATCGGGCATGGGTGCAAGAGGGGCATCAGCTGGAACAAGTCCAAGGGTCTTGGCGCGCTCCCAGCGCGCCACCCGCAGCGCGTCCCAGCCGCCATCGAAGCGACCCTTGTAGTTGTCCGAGAAGGATTTCGGCGCCTGCACCGGGATGTGTACGGCCTGGAACGCAATGTACGAGAAGAAGGGTTGCGTGGCCTGCCGCTCTTCATCGATGTAGCGGATCGCCCGATCGATGATCATCTCCGAGGAATAGAACGTCTCCGGCAGCCTGACAGGCTTGCCATCCTCGAACCAGGGCGCATCCTGATAATAGGGCATGTAGGGCTTCTGCGCCCAGTTGTCCGCACCCGACGCATCAAGGGCGAGCGAGCGGTCAAAGCCATGCGCGCCCGGCAGGTCATTGGCGCCATGCCCCAGGTGCCACTTGCCAACCATCGACGTGCGATAGCCGGCAGTCTTCAGGCGGGTGGCAACCGTGACCACGCCGGGTTCCAGTCGCAGAGAATAACCGGGCTTGCCTGCGAGTTCCGGTGGCAGCACCTCTTCGATGGTCGAGACACCGGTTCGGTGGTTGTCGATGCCCGTGAGCAGCATGGCCCGCGAAGGCGAACACAGGGGCGACGTGTGATAATTCGTGAGCATCGCGCCCGACCGTGCAAGCGCGTCGATATGGGGCGTGCGCGCCTCGCCACCGAAAGCGCCAAGGTCCATGAGCGCCGCATCGTCGATCAGCATCAGCACAATGTTCGGTCGTGACGCAGTTGCGGTGGCATCTTCGGCGCGCACCGTGGGCGCAAGCACCCAGTGCAGGCCGATCAGGACAAGGACAAGGATGCGTCGCATGAAAAAAGCCTTTCTGGCTCGTGAGGGCTAATCCTTGAAAAATGGCACTCAATGTGTCAATAGATTGCGGCAGAGAAAACAGGATCAGCCATGCGCGTGGAAAATGAAGTGCTGCCGAAGGATCCCGAGCGGATCCGCCAGATGCTCGAACCGGGGCCCGACAAGCCGATCTTCATGGTGAACCTGCTGAAATTCAAGGACAAGGCCGAATACAAGGACGGCCGCCCCACCACGCTGAGCGGCCGCGACGCCTACATGATCTACGGACGCGCCGTGGCCGAGCTTCTGCAGAAGTTCGGCGGACGGGCCGTTTTTGCGGCCGACGTGACCTTCCTCGCCCTCGGGCAGGTCGAGGAGCTCTGGGACGAGGTGGCAATCGCGACCTATCCCAACAGGCGCGCCATGGTAGAGATGTCGACCTCGAAGGAATGGCGCGAGATCGCCGTCCATCGCGAAGCCGGCCTCAAGGGCCAACTCAACATCGAGACGGTACTCCTGCCCGGATGGGAAAACCTGCAGATCAGATAGGCGAAGCGCCGGCCGAAGACGGTCGCCGCAAGCGCGGCGACCAGAGCCGGCGCAAGATCGTCGATGCCATGATCGCCCTGGTTCGCGAAGGCGAGATGAGCCCCAGCGCCGCCCAGGTGGCCGAGCGGGCGAGCGTGGGCCTGCGAACGGTGTTCCGCCATTTCGATGAAATGGAGATCCTGTACCGCGAAATCGCCGAGGTCACCCGCGCGCGCGTCCTGCCGGCGTTGCAGAAGCCTTATGTCGGCCTGACCTGGCAGGAAAACCTGAACGAAATGATCGCCCGCCGCATCGCGATCTACGAGGACATCATGCCGTTGAAGGTTGCCGGCAGCGTCCTGCGCTTCCGTTCGCCGTTCCTCATGGAGGGTTACAACGAGCACCTGCGGATGGAGCGCAAGACCCTGAAGCAGGTCTTGCCCGACAACCTCGTAGAGGACCGCGAGCTGTTCCGCGGCCTGGAGATGGTGACCAGCTTCCAGGCCTGGCGGCGCCTGCGCCAGGATCAGGGCTTGGGTGTTGGCGAGGCGACCCGGGTCATCCATCGGCTTGTGGCAGGTCTCCTGCCGCCCTCGGCCAATCACCAGTAGAAGCACCCCACACACCCGCTACAGGGAAAACAGAAATGGAAAACCGCTATCGGATCTTCGGCGCCGAGATGTCGCCTTATTCGGTCAAGGTGCGCGCCTGGGCGCGCTTCAAGGACGTGCCGCATGTCTGGCTGAACCGCGGCGGCGACAACGCCGCCGAATACGCAAGGCACGCACGGATCCAGATCGTGCCGCTCGTGGTGACGCCCTCTGGCGCCGTCCTTCAGGATTCCACGCCCATCATCGAGGCGCTGGAGGCCATCCACCCGCAGCCCACGATCCACCCCGCCGACCCCGCACTGCGCTTTCTCGCAGAGCTTCTGGAGGAACTGGCCGACGAATGGGGCAACAAGTGGATGTTTCATTATCGCTGGCGCCGGCCCATCGACCAGCAGGCCTCGGCCGGCCGCCTTGCCCTCGCGATGAACCCGTCGATGGACGAAGCAACCCAGGCCGGCTTCGCCGAGCAGATCCGCGCGCGCATGACCGGCCGCGTGTGGTTCGTGGGCTCAAGCGACGAGACCGCGCCCTTCATCGAGCGCACGTTCCATACTGCCCTCGGCCAGCTCGATGCGCATCTGGCAACGCGGCGCTATCTGTTCGGTGACAGGCCGTCCTTTGCCGACTTTGCGCTCTGGGGGCAGATCTACAACATGTGGACCGACCCTACACCCTGCGCGATCATCGAGGCGCGCGCCCAGAATGTGCTGGCCTGGATCCAGCGCATGCTCTGGCCGCGGGTAGAAGGTGAATTCGAAGCGTGGGACACGCTCGCCCCGACACTGCAGCCCATCCTGCGTGACTGGGTTGGCAAATGGTTCCTGCCGTGGAGCCGGGCGAACGCGGCTGCCATCGCAACCGCACCAGACACCGAATACTCGGTCATGCTCGAGGATTTCAACTGGACGCAGAAGCCGCAGAAGTATCACGCAAAGTCGCTTGAGACGCTGCGCGCCAAGCATGCGTCCGTTGCCGGGCATGCCGGATTGAACAAAATCCTCAGTGCCGCCGACATCAGTTTCTGATCCGCGCCAAGTTCGTCAGAGCAACCGGATCCTCGCCGCGATGCGGTCCATCGCCTCGCTAAGCCGCGACGGCGGCTGGGCAAAGCAGATCCGGATGAAGCGGTCGTTCTCGCGGTCGTCCGGCAGCCCGAAGGCGATGCCGGGTGCAACGCCCACCTTGGCTTCCGACACGAGACGCTTGGCAAAGCCGATACTGTCCGTCATGCCGTCCACCGAGATGAAGCCATAGAACGCGCCCGGCGGTTTGGACCAGCTCATGCGGTTCTGGCCTGCAATGAACTGTCCGATGATCTCGCGGCCCTCTCGACAGCGCTCGACCATAGAATGCAGGAACGCGTCGCCGTTCGTGATTGCCTCAACGGCGCCATACTGGGCAAAGGTCGTCGAGCCGGAATTGTTGTAGGCCGCAAGCTCATGCATCTGCGGCCCAAGGTGGAGCGGGTGGAGGACCCAGCCGATCCGCCATCCGGTCATCGCCCAGGCCTTGGAAAACCCATTGATCACGAAGACATTGTCATCGTCCTCCGCAAGTGCTGCGAAGCTTGGCGCCGGGGTCTCATACACAAGTGGCGTATAAACCTCGTCCGATATGATCGCGACCCCGCGGGAGCGGGCGAATTCAAGAACGGCCTGCTGTTCGGCCAGGCTCATGATCCAGCCGGTCGGATTGCTGGGCGAGGCAATGAACAGCGCCTTGGTCCGGCTGTCGACGCTGTCGAAAAGGCGTTGCAGGTCAAGCCGCCAGGGCTCGCCCTGCGCCCCGCCGTCCAGCCTCACAAAGCGCGGCTCGCCACCCATCCCCAGCACGGCCTGGAAGATGTTGGGCCACATCGGCGATACGATGACCACGTTGTCGCCGGGCCGCAGCAGGCACTGCAGGACGATGTTGATCGAGAGCATCGCAGAGCCGGCAGAGGTCACCCGCTCCCGGTCGATGGTTCGTCCGGACTGCCGGCTGGCCCAACGGGCAATGCCGTCGCGCAGCGCGGGAAGACCCCGTACATAGGTGTAAAACGTCTTCCCCTCGTCCAGGGCCCGCTTGGCGGCATCCCGGATGAAGGCCGGGGTCGGCAGGTCGCTTTCCCCAAACCAGAGGGGGATGACGTCCGGGTCCCCCAGCGCCGAGGACGAAACTGCCCCGATCCCGTTGGGTCTTAACCCAAGGATTTCCGGTCGGAGGGGGGAGGGGACTGAATAAGGCATATTTGTCGCGCTTTCAGAAGGAGCCTCGCAAACTGCCGCTCTTGCGCCCCTCGGCGCAACCCCCTAAAAGCCTCAGTTATTCCACACGCGGACTTGGGTTGCCTGACCGTCACAAGGCAGGTCGCCCTCCGGTGCTGCTCCCTTCATGGGGGTGGTGATGTCCGCGGAGGCTAAACCGGTCAAGGAGATAACGACCAATGGCTCTGCCAGATTATTCCATGCGCCAGCTTCTCGAAGCCGGCGTGCACTTCGGACACCAGACACACCGCTGGAACCCCCGCATGGCCCAGTACCTCTACGGGTCGCGCAACAAGATCCACATCATCGACCTCACGCAGACCGTGCCGCTGCTGCACCAGGCGCTGAAGACGATCCGCGATGTGGTTGGACAGGGCGGTCGCGTGCTGTTCGTCGGCACCAAGCGCCAGGCGTCGGACGCCGTGGCGGATGCCGCCAAGCGCTGCGCCCAGTACTACGTGAACCATCGCTGGCTCGGCGGCACGCTGACCAACTGGCAGACGATCTCGAACTCGATCAAGCGCCTTCGCTCCATCGAGGAGACGCTGAACGCTGGTGGCGTCGGCCTGACAAAGCGTGAAGTGCTGAACCTGCAGCGCGAGAAGGAAAAGCTTGATCGTGCGCTGGGCGGCATCAAGGAAATGGGCGGCGTCCCCGACCTTCTGTTCGTGATCGACACGAACAAGGAATCCATTGCCATTCAGGAAGCCAACAAGCTTGGCATTCCGGTCGTGGCGATCGTCGACTCCAACTCGAACCCCAACGGCATCGCGTTCCCGATCCCGGGCAATGATGACGCTTCGCGCGCCATCGCGCTCTACTGCGATCTCGTCGCCCGCTCGGTGATTGACGGTCTTTCGGCGTTCCAGGGTTCCTCGGGCGTTGACGTCGGCGCCTCGGAAGAGGGTCCGACGCAGGAATTGCCAGCTTAAGGCAATGGACATGAAACCGCGCCGCCACCGCGGCGCGGCAAACTCAAGAGGTTAGGAGCACACCATGGCTGAGATCACAGCCGCGATGGTCAAGGACCTGCGCGAAAAGACTGGCGCCGGCATGATGGATTGCAAGGCCGCGCTGAATGAAACCAAGGGCGACATGGAAGCCGCCGTCGACTGGCTGCGCAAGAAGGGCCTGTCGAAGGCCGCCAAGAAGGCCGGCCGCACCGCAGCAGAAGGCCTCGTTGGCGTCGCTGCCCACGGCGGCAAGGGCGCGGTCGTCGAAATCAACTCGGAAACCGACTTCGTCGCCCGCAACGACCAGTTTCAGGCCTTTGTCGCTAAGGTCGCCGAACTCGGTCTGAACGCCGGCGGCGACATCGCAAAGCTCGGCGGCATGTCGTATCCCGGCAGCAGCACCGATGTAGAAGGCCAGCTGAAGAATCTGGTGGCGACGATCGGTGAGAACATGACGCTGCGCCGCACCGCCGTGTTCGATGTCGATCCCGGCGTGGTGGCAAGCTACGTGCACAACCAGACAGCACCCAATCTGGGCCGCATGGGCGTCCTCGTGGCATTGCAGTCCTCGGGCAACGCCGAAGCACTCGCGGCCCTTGGCCGCAAGATCGCGATGCACGTGGCCTCGACCAACCCGATGGCCCTGACGTCTGCCGAAGTTGACCAGGCCACGCTTGAGCGCGAAAAGGCCATCTTTGCCGACCAGGCACGCGCCACCGGCAAGCCCGAGAACATCATTGCCAAGATGGTCGAAGGCCGGGTCCGCAAGTTCTACGAGGAAGTCGTGCTGCTGCAGCAGGCTTTCATCATGGATCCGGACAAGACCGTCGAGGCCTTCGTGAAGTCGGCGGAAAAGGACGTCGGCGCACCCATCACCGTCGTGGGATTTGTGCGCTTTGCCCTTGGCGAAGGCATCCAGAAAGAGGAAACTGACTTCGCTGCCGAAGTCGCAGCCGCCGCCAAGGGCTAAGGGCTGCACAACAACAAGGGCCGGGACACATGACATCAGCGCCTCTCTACCGCCGGATACTTCTCAAGATCTCCGGTGAGGCGTTGATGGGTTCCGGCCAGTACGGCATCGATCTGGCCACCGTCGATCGCATTGCCAGCGAGATCAAGGAAGCCCGCAACATCGGTACGCAGGTCTGCGCCGTCATCGGCGGGGGCAACATTTTCCGCGGGATGAAGGCGGCAGATGCCGGCATGGAGCGGGCGACGGCCGACTACATGGGCATGCTCGGCACCATCATGAACGCGCTGGCCATGCAGAACGCGCTCGAGAAGATCGGCGTGTTCACGCGCGTCCAGTCAGCCATTCCCATGACCACCGTGTGCGAGCCTTACATCCGCCGTCGCGCGATCCGCCACATGGAAAAGGGCAGGGTGGTGATCTTCGCCGCCGGCACCGGCAACCCCTTCTTCACGACCGACACGGCAGCCGCCCTGCGCGCCGCCGAGATGGGGGTCGATGCGATCATTAAGGGAACACAGGTCAACGGTGTCTATTCCGAAGACCCCAAGAAGAACCCCAATGCCCAGCGTTACGACCGCCTCACGCACACCGAGGTCCTGAGCCGCGAACTCAAGGTAATGGATGCCTCGGCGGTTGCCCTGGCGCGTGACAGCAACATCAGGATTGTTGTGTTCAACATTCACGAGAAGATGAATTTCGTGCGCGTCCTGCAAGGCCAGGGCCTGTGCACGGTCATCGGTTCGTAAGTCATAAAGGGGCGAGCGCGCACGCATGAGCATGCCCGCAAGCCGAACGGAGGAACGCCATGGCTCAGTCCAAACCCTTTGATCTCGACGATCTTCAAAAGCGCATGAAGGGCGCCGTCCAGACCCTGAAGACCGAATTCAGCGGCCTGCGTACCGGACGCGCCAGCGTCAGCCTTCTCGAACCGGTCAACGTCGACGCCTATGGCAGCGCCATGCCTCTCAATCAGGTTGGCACCGTCAACGCGCCCGAGCCGCGCATGCTGACCGTTCAGGTCTGGGACCGCGGCCTCGTGATTGCCGTAGACAAGGCGATCCGGGCCGCAGGCCTGGGCCTGAACCCGCAGGTGGATGGCCAGCTCCTGCGCATCCCGATCCCACCCCTGACCGAAGACCGTCGTCGCGAGCTCACCAAGATCGCCTCCAAGTATTCCGAGTCCGCCCGCGTCGCCGTTCGCAATATCCGCCGCGATGGCATGGAGCATCTCAAGAAGCTTGAGAAAGAGCACCAGATCAGCGAGGACGAACAAAAGACCCAGTCTGAAAAGGTGCAGAAGGCGACCGACAGCCACATCAAGGAAATCGACGACGCCTTCGCCGCGAAGGAAAAGGAGATCATGCAGGTCTAGGCCCGCGCTGGCAGGCCTGCACACATGGCGATGGCCCGGACCGACGGCAACAGCAACGCGGTGCCCAACCATGTGGCCATCATCATGGATGGCAATGGCCGCTGGGCGGCTGCGCGTCACCTGCCTCGGATCATGGGCCATCGTGCGGGCGTGGCCGCCGTCCGCGAGACTGTTCGCGCCGCCAACCGCCTCGGCATTCGCTATCTGACGCTCTTTGGCTTTTCATCGGAAAACTGGAAGCGTCCGGCAGCCGAAGTCTCCGACCTCATGGGCCTTCTGCGGCTGTACATCCGCTCCGACCTTGCCGAGTTGCATGCGAATGGCGTTGAAATCAGGATAATCGGCGCCCGCGAGCGGCTGGACCCTGACATCGTCGAGCTCATCGACGAAGTCCACCGCAAGACGGCGGGCAACCAGAACCTTAAGCTGACCATAGCCTTCAACTATGGCGGCCAGGACGAGATCGTCGATGCCGTGCGTCGCATCGCCGAGGAGGTCAAGGCCGGCACGCTTCAACCCGAACAGGTTAACCGGGATGTGTTTGCCGCCCGCCTCGCAACCGCAGGGATCCCCGACCCTGACCTTGTGATCCGCACCAGTGGCGAGAAGCGGCTCAGCAATTTTCTCCTCTGGCAGACCGCCTATGCGGAGTTTGTGTTCCTCGACACGCTTTGGCCGGATTTCGGCGAGTTGCAATTGTCCGAGGCCATCCGGCAATATCAGGCGCGGGACCGCCGCTTCGGCGGAAGGAACGTGTCGGGCGGCGAATGACAACCTTGAGCGCAAAAAACTCGTCTCTCTGGCCCCGCATCCTGACGTCCCTTGTCCTGATCCCTTCAGCCCTGTTCGCCGTGTATGCCGGCGGATGGGTCCTTGCGGTCTGGGCCGCCGCGGCCGGCCTTGCCATGTCGCGGGAATGGATCAAGATCGTCCACCGCGAACAGGCCCCGGGCTGGCGCCTTGCGCTGCACGCCGCGGCCATTCTGGCGTCACAGGGCCTGCTTCTTGCGGGCTATCCCGAGTACGCCATGATTTGCATCCTGCTGATGGCGCTGATCGGGAATGTCTACGCCCAACGCCTGGGCGAACGGTCCGTGTGGACCGTGATGGGCATCCTGTTCATCGCCACTCCATGCCTCGCGTTTTCCGAGTTGCGCATGTTGCCGTCCCAGGGCCTCGAGACCGTTGTGTGGATCCTTTGCATTGTCTGGGCTACCGACAGTGCCGCCTATCTGGCGGGATCGGCGCTTGGGGGGCCCAAGCTCGCACCGCTTATATCGCCCAACAAGACATGGGTGGGATCCGTCTCCGGGCTTGCTGCAGGCATAGTCGCGGGCATCACTCTGGCAACACTTGCGGGCCTTTCGCCAGTTGCAACCTATGTCGCGGCCTGCGCCGGCGTTTCGGTGCTGACCCAGTGTGGTGACATGGCCGAGTCGTTCCTCAAGCGCACCTTTGGAGTGAAGGACGCTTCCGACCTCATCCCGGGCCATGGTGGTGCGCTCGACAGGCTTGATGGGCTGATCTTCGCAACGGTTGGCGTGGCCATCTTCGTTCGGATCGCCGGACATTCGCCCGTGGCGTTGGCGGTGTCGTGACGCCCCCGGCTTCCAAATCGGTCAGCATCCTGGGCTCCACCGGCTCTGTCGGCAGCAGCACCGTCGGGCTGATCGAGCACCACAACGCCCGCACGCCTGGCCGCTTCAGGGTCGTGGCCCTTGCTGCCAACGAACGCGCCGACCTGCTCGCTGGCCAGGCCCTGCGCCTGAAGCCTGAATTTGTGGCGATCGGCAATGCCGCCCGTTTCGCCGAACTGAAGTCAGCGCTGTCGGGCACCGCCGTCGAAATCGGGGCGGGACCCGAGGCCGTGATCGAAGCCGCAAGGCGCAACGCCGACTGGGTCATGGCCAGCATCGTCGGAACGGCAGGCCTCGAGCCTACGCTCGCGGCCGTCCAGCGCGGCAAGACGGTGGCGCTGGCCAACAAGGAATGCCTCGTATCTGCCGGAAGCCTGTTCATGGCCGAGGTCCGGCGCCACGGAACAACGCTGCTGCCGGTCGATTCCGAGCACAACGCCGTGTTCCAGGTCTTCGATGCCGCCCAGACCAAGGCCATCGAACGCATCACGCTGACGGCCTCCGGTGGCCCTTTCCGCACGTGGAGCCGCAGCCAGATGAAGGGCGTCACCCCGCGCGAAGCTTGCCGCCATCCGAATTATTCAATGGGCGCGAAGATTTCGGTCGATTCGGCGACCCTCATGAACAAGGGCCTCGAGCTTATCGAGGCGCACTTCATCTTTGGAACACCACCCGACCGTCTCGACGTCGTGGTGCACCCCCAGCAGGCAGTGCATTGCCTCGTGACCTACATCGACGGCTCGGTCCTCGCGCAGCTTGCGTCCCCCGACATGCGCACCCCGATTGCCTATGCCCTGGGTTATCCCGACCGCATCGAAGCCCTGACCCGGCGCCTCAACCTGGCCGAATTGAGCCAGTTGACGTTCGAGGCACCCGACCTTGAACGCTTCCCCTGCCTCAGACTGGCACAGGAGGCTATGGCCGCCGGAAACGGGGCGACGACAGTGCTCAATGCGGCCAACGAAGTGGCCGTAGCCGCATTTTTGGCCGGAAACCTGGCTTTCGAAACCATACCAGACGTTGTAGAAACCACGTTGGAAGCTTGCGCCGCGGGTGCGTCGGAGCCCCTGACCCTTGCCGCCGTACTGGCGCTGGATTCGCAAGCGAGGGAACACGCCAAACGCGCATTGAAAAATGCGGCCGGGTTGGCGACAACCCTCTGATTAACGGAACGGACTCGGATGCTCGACCTGGTAACCAGCTTCGCATTGGGCGGTCTTGGCTTTCTTTTTGTCATCTCGCTCGTCGTTTTCGTCCACGAACTCGGCCATTTCCTTGCCGGCCGCTATTTCGGCGTGAAGGTGGACGTATTCTCGATCGGCTTCGGCCGCGAGCTGTTCGGTTTCAACGACCGCCATGGCACGCGCTGGAAAGTGGCCGCCTTGCCGCTGGGCGGCTATGTGAAGTTCTGGGGTGACGAGAACGAGGCCAGCGCGCCGAGCCAGGAGCAGCTGAACCGCATGTCCGAGGCGGACCGTTCCAAGTCCTTCCACCACAAGCTCTGGTGGCAGAAAATGATCATTTCCGCGGCCGGTCCGGTGGCAAACTTCATTCTCGCCATTGCGATCCTGGCCGTGCTGTTCCTGAGCCTTGGGTCGACAGCCCCAGCTCCCATCATCGGCAGCGTAAAGCAAGGCTATCCGGCAGATCTGGCCGGCCTCAAGCCGGGTGACAGGATCGTCAGCATCGATGGTGATGCCATCGAAAACTTCAGCGATCTCGTGAAGATCGTGT
>JBILGJ010000031.1:0-14358 GCA_044351125.1 Micropepsaceae bacterium | reverse complement strand
CTGGGAGGCCTCGGTGAACTTGTAGGTCTTCGAGACATAGGGCTTGAGCTTGCCGTCACGGACCCATTCCATGAGTTCGTTCAGGTTGGCCTGATTGCCCTTGGGATCGCGCGCGGTGAAGGCGCCCCAGAAGACGCCCACGATCTGGCAGCCCTTGAGCAGGGTCAGGTTCAGCGGGATCGAGGGGATGCCGGCGGGGAAACCCACGACGAGGTAGCGGCCTTCCCAGGCGATCGAGCGCAGGGCGGGCTCGGCGTAGCCGCCGCCGACGCCGTCGTAAATCACGTCAGCGCCGTCGCCGCCCAGAACCTTCTTGAAGTCCTCGGCAAGTTTCTTCTGCGCGTCGCGGTCGAGATTGCCGGTCGGATAGACAACGCCGCCATCGGCGCCGCGGCTGATGCAGAGGTCGACTTTCTCCTGGCTGGAGCAGGCGGCGATCACGCGTGCGCCAAGTACCTTGCCGATCTCGACGGCGGCGAGGCCAACGCCACCGGCTGCGCCGAGAACCAGAAGGGTTTCGCCCTGCTTCAATTTTGCGCGGTCCTTGAGCGCGTGGTGTGACGTGCCGTAGGTCATCACGAAGGCCGAGGCGGTCACGAAATCCATGTTCTGCGGGAACTGGATGCAGCGCGCAGCCGGCGCCAGGACTTCCTCGGCGAAGCCACCGAAACCGGTCGAGGCCAGGACGCGGTCGCCGACCTTCACGTTCGTCACGCCCGCGCCCACTTCCTTGACGATGCCGGCGACCTCGCCTCCGGGCGAGAACGGCAGCGGCGGCTTGAACTGGTATTTGTTCTGGATCACGAGGAGATCGGGGAAGTTCACGCCGGCGGCCTTGACCGAGATCACGACCTGGCCTGCTTCGGCCTTGGGGCTGGGTACATCCTCGATCACGAGGCTTTCAGGCGGGCCATAGGCCTTGCAGAGAACGGCTTTCATTGGGTTTCTCCCTGGATATCGCGTGTGTGCCCGACGTTAGTCGAGTGCGCCCAAAACGCCAAGCGTGGCGGTCGTCCGCCGCTCGCCCACCACGTCGCCGCGCCAGTTCTTCAGGGGCGGGTTGCGGTGGCGCGCGATGCGCGGATCGTCGGGGTCGGCCTCGCCCAGAAGCACAAGAAGCTGCGCCATCACGGTTTCGGCGGCGCGGGTGCCGCCGTCATCGATCTTCAGCGCAATGCCAAGGCCCTGCTCCGGCAGGGCGGCCATGAAGACAGCCTCGGCGCCTGTCTTGACGACCGTGCGGCCGCGGGCGGCCGAAATGAGGTCGGCGCAGGCTCTCCCTGTCCCCGAAACAAGCAGAGGATGGGCCTTCCAGGCCGTGACCAGCCGCTGGGCGGCTGCGGCCCTGGGTGCGGCGAGACCCGAGGGCATCGCCAGGCGCGCCATGCCCAGGGCGAGGCTTTCCAGGGGGATCGCATAGTTCGGTGCTGCACATCCATCGATCCCCACAGGCATGGCCTGTGGAGAGACGCCGCACATTTCGGCGATGGCCTGACGCACGCGCTGCTGGACGGGGTGGCCTTCGTTCTCATAACCGGCGATGGGCTGACCCAGGTGACGGGCAAGCGTCAGGAAGCCTGTGTGCTTGCCCGAGCAGTTGTTATGGACGCGGCAGGGTTTTTCACCCTTGCGGATCAGGTCGTGGGCGCTCTGTTCGTTGTAGGGAAGATGAGGTCCGCACGCGAGGTCCGCCTCGGCGCAGCCGATACGGGCAAGCCAGCCCGCGACACGGGTCGTGTGCATGGGCTCGCCGGAGTGCGAGGCGCATGCCAGCGCCAGTTCCTCGTCGCTGACGCCCGCAGCCTCGGCTGCGCCCGTTTCAACCAGCGCCAGGGCCTGGAGGGCCTTGAAAGCGGAGCGCGGGTAGACGGGTTGCCGGACAGCGCCCCAGGCCGCCTTCAGGGTGCCGGACGCGTCACAGACGGCAATCGCGCCCCGGTGGACGCTCTCGACCGTGGTTCCCCGGACAAGCTCGACAAGAACAGGGTTGGTCACGGCGCGGTCGGCCTCCTGAAATCCGAGGCAAATGCCCCGATGCAGGGCGCGGGTTTAGCAAAATCGTAAATAGGGCGTCACGCGACATCTTCACGACAGAAGGGGCTTCACAAACGGGTCCCAGATGAGCGACACATGAGTGAAACGGGTCGGCGTCGAACGCCTCGAGCCCCGGCCCGGCTTCCCACTGAACGCATGAGGATATTCTGATGTCACTCACTCCCCGCCCGGTTTCCCTTGGACGCATTGCGCTTGCGATATTCGGCATCGGCGTGACTGCGACGGCGGCGCTGGCGCAAGGCGCACCGCCCACGCAGCTCGGGGCCTTCGGTGACTGGGAGGCCTACAAGGGTACCGATGCCCGCGGCGCGGTCTGTTATGTGATCTCTGCCCCGAAGACCAAGGAGCCGGCCGCGGCCAAGCGTGGCCAGATCCATTTCCTCGTGTCCAACTGGCCAGGCTCGAACGTGGCGAATGAGCCCTCAATCATGATCGGCTATCCCTTCAAGGATGGCACGACGGCCACTGTCGAGGTGGGTGCCGACACGTTCGAGTTCTTCACCAAGGAGGATGGGGCGTGGCTCAATTCGGCCCCGGATGAGGCGCGACTGGTGGCTGCGATGCGGGCTTCCGGCGAACTCACGGTTAAGGGCATGTCGCGCCGCGGCACGCTGACGACCGACACTTACTCGCTGAAGGGCATTTCCGCCGCACTCGACAAACTGGCCGAAGGCTGCAAATAGACTTTCGAAGCCGGATCCCGACCTTTAGAAACACAGGGGCGGCCTGCATGGCCGCCCTTCTTTCTTTTCGGGTCGCCGCGGCAGTCTGGCGGCGCAATTCAGGCAGCAAAGAAACGCATGAGCACGAAGACAAACCTGGTGGGACTGACGCGCGAGGGGCTCGCGCAGGCGCTCACATCTGCCGGGGTGGAGCCCAAGCAGGTCTCGATGCGCGTGCAGCAACTCTGGAACGCCATGTATGTGCAGGGTGTGACCGATTTCGATGGCATCACCACGCTTGCCAAGCCGCTGCGCCAGGAATTCTCGAACGCCTTTGCGATGACCCGGCCAGAGGTCGTGACGGCGCAGGTCTCGCGTGACGGGACGCGCAAGTGGGTCATTCGCTTCGCGCCCGGGATCGAGATCGAGACCGTGTTCATCCCCGACGAGGATCGCGGGACGCTGTGCATCTCGAGCCAGGTTGGCTGCACGCTGAACTGCCGGTTCTGCCATACGGGTACGCAGAAGCTGGTTCGCAACCTGACGGCGGCCGAGATCGTCTCGCAGGTTCTGGTCGCGCGCGATGACCTCAAGGAGTGGCCACGCGCGGGGCGCAACAGCGAGACGCGGCAGATCACCAATGTCGTGATGATGGGCATGGGTGAGCCGCTCTACAATTTCGAGAATGTGCGCGACGCCATCAACGTGATCGCGGATGGCGAGGGGCTGTCGCTGTCGAAGCGACGGATCACGCTGTCGACGGCGGGCGTGGTGCCGATGATCCCCCGGGCGGGCGAGGAAATCGGCTCGATGCTGGCGATCTCGCTGCATGCGCCGCGCGATGACGTGCGCGACGTGATCGTGCCGCTCAACAAGAAATACCCGATCAAGGAACTGCTCGAGGCGTGTCGCGCCTATCCAGGGCTTTCGAACGCCCGGCGCATCACGTTCGAATACGTCATGCTCAAGGGCGTGAATGATTCCAACGCGGATGCGCGCGAGCTGGTCAAGATCATCCGGGGCATCCCGGCCAAGATCAACCTGATCCCCTTCAATGCATGGCCGGGTGCGCCCTATGAGTGCTCGGACTGGGAGCGGATCGAGGAGTTCGGCGAAATCGTGAACCGGGCGGGCTATGCCTCTCCCATCCGCACGCCGCGCGGCCGGGACATCATGGCGGCCTGCGGGCAGCTCAAGAGCGAAAGTGTCAAGCAGCGGGCCAGCGAACGCATGGCAGAGCTGCGCAGCCGCGACATCGGACGAATGCCAAGCTAGGAACAGGTGCATGTCTAAAAAGAACATCAAGCGGGTGGTGCTTGCCTATTCGGGCGGCCTTGACACGTCGGTGATCCTGAAGTGGCTGCAGCAGGCCTATGGCTGCGAGGTGGTGACCTTCACCGCGGACCTCGGCCAGGGCGAGGAGCTGGAGCCTGCCCGCAAGAAGGCCCTGATGCTTGGCATCAAGCCCGAGCACATCTTCATCGAGGACCTGCGCGAAGAATTCGTGCGCGACTATGTGTTCCCGATGTTCAGGGCCAATGCGCTCTACGAGGGGCAATACCTGCTTGGCACGTCGATCGCGCGGCCGCTGATTGCCAAGAAGCAGATCGAGATCGCCGAGAAGCTGGGTGCGGATGCGGTTTCGCACGGCGCGACCGGCAAGGGGAACGACCAGGTCCGGTTCGAGCTCACCTACTACGCGCTCAAGCCCGATATCCACGTGATTGCGCCCTGGCGCGAGTGGGAACTGGAGAGCCGAACGAAGCTGATCGATTTTGCCGAGAAGCACCAGATCCCGATCGCCAAGGACAAGCGTGGCGAGGCGCCGTTCTCGGTGGATGCAAACCTGCTGCATTCTTCCAGCGAGGGGAAGGTCCTGGAGGATCCCGCGCTTGAAGCAGAAAGCATCGTCTACCAGCGCACGATCAGCCCCGAGGAAGCGCCAGACAAGGCCACCTATGTGGAGATCGGATTTGAACGCGGCGATGCCATATCGATCGATGGCAAGGCGATGTCACCGGCAACCCTGCTCACCGCGCTGAATGCGCTTGGCAAGGCCAATGGCATCGGACGGCTCGACCTGGTCGAGAACCGCTTCGTGGGCATGAAGAGCCGCGGGGTCTACGAGACGCCGGGCGGGACGATCCTGCATGCGGCGCATCGCGGCATGGAATCGATCACGCTGGACCGCGGGGCGGCTCACCTGAAGGATGAGCTGATGCCGAAATATGCCGAACTCGTCTATTACGGGTTCTGGTTCTCGCCGGAACGCGAGATGCTGCAGGCCCTGATCGACAAGAGCCAGGAATATGTCACCGGAACCGTCCGCATGAAGCTCTACAAGGGCAACGCGACGGTGGTGGGACGCACGTCGCCCTACTCGCTCTACCGGCAGGATTACGTGACGTTCGAGAAGGACAGCGTCTACAACCAGAAAGATGCCGAGGGCTTCATCAAGCTGAATGCCCTCAGGCTCCGGCTTCTGGCGGCTCGCAACCAGTCGGTCGGCAAGTGATCGATGCGGCCGCGCCGTCCGGGCGGCCGTTGTGCGGTCAGTGCGGAAGCAGGCTCAAGGCCGCGTTGCGCAAGCCGTCGCGGTCATGGACACCGCGGCGGGCCATCTCGACGATGTGACGCGCCACGCGCGCCTCGGTCTCGAACGGCAGTGCGAAGCCCTTGCGGCGCTCGGCGGCTTCCGTGATCGCGGCGTCGAAGGCCTCGCGGATCGTGCGCAGCACGATCGGGTTCAGCGGATTATGAATGGTTATGGTACCCGTCTGCATGACCTACCCCCTTGCTGTGCGGCTCTTTTTTGCGGGCCGCTTTGCCTAAAACTACAGGGAATTTGTTTAGCGAAGGTTCATGCTGAAGATTTCGAATGCATTGCCGTCGGGATCGGCCGGGCTGGCCGGCATGCCGAGATGGCCCGAAAGCGCTGCTGTCGGTCAGAGCTCGACCGGTGCGCTCATGCCAGCCTGCGCGCAGGCCGCCAGCACCGTGTTGCGCAGGAGGCAGGCACGGGTCATTGGTCCCACGCCGCCGGGTACTGGCGTGATGGCAGAGGCGACCTGCAGCGCCTCGTCATAGGCGACATCGCCGTAAAGCCTGGACTTCCCTCCTGGCAGGTCGACGCGGTTCATGCCCACGTCGATCACGGTTGCGCCAGGCTTGATCCAGGAGCCCTTCACCATCTCGGCCCGGCCCACTGCGGCCACAACGATGTCTGCCCGCGAGACGACATCCTTCAGGTCACGCGTCCTGGAATGTGCGATTGTCACGGTGCAGTTTTCCTGCAGCAGCAATTGTCCCATGGGCTTGCCCACGAGCTGGGAACGCCCGATCACGACGGCGTCGAGCCCGTCGAGCCGGGGACGCACCGACTTGATCAGCATGAGGCAGCCTTGCGGGGTGCATGAGACAAGGCCCGGCCGGCCGCTTGCCAGACGCCCCGCGCTGAGTGCGGTCAGGCCATCCACGTCCTTGTCGGGCGAGAGCACATCGAGGACAGCTTCCTGGCGAACCTGCTGGGGCACCGGGAACTGTACAAGCACGCCATGGACTGCGGGGTCGGCGTTCAGGCGACGTACCACGTCGAGAACTTCCTGCTCGCTTGCGGTCGCTGGGAGCTTGATGTCGCGGGAGTCGATGCTGACCTCGCGGGCGTCACTGACTTTCAGGCGTACATAGATTTCGCTGGCCGGGTCGTTCCCCACGAGTACAACGGTCAGGCCAACGGGCACGCCCTGCTTCTGCCGGAACGCCTCGGCCGCGGCCTTCACGCGCTTGCGGACGCCTGCCGCATATTCCTTGCCGTCGATTATCTTTGCCGTCATTCACGTTCTCCCATGCAGGATCGCCGTTACCCTCTCGAGAGCCGGCCCTGCTGCCTGCAGCCTGACGGTCTTCAAGCGTGAGGACTGGCCGGATGCAAGTGACAAAGTGGACGCTGGGACGCCGAGTTCCCCAGACAGGAGTTCGATCAGGGCGCGATTGGCCTTGCCGTCCTCGGGGATGGCCCGGACATGGGCCGAAAGGCAGAGGCGGTCGCCGACAGGCATGGGGCCGCCAAGGGCGTCGCGGCGGGCTCCGGGGGTCAGGCGGACGAAGATTTCGATGCCCCCGGGCGCAGGCCGGAAGACCCGCGACACGCTAGAAGAAGATCCCGAAGCGGATCTTCTCGATGAGGATCTGGATGACGGAGATGCCCAGCAAGGCCACCACGGG
The DNA here is from genome assembly GCA_044351125.1 of Micropepsaceae bacterium. Classification (GTDB taxonomy): domain Bacteria; phylum Pseudomonadota; class Alphaproteobacteria; order Micropepsales; family Micropepsaceae; genus SZUA-430. The sequence continues at coordinate 7,417 of JBILGJ010000031.1, read as the reverse complement.
CGACAGGTCGAGGCCGCCCAGAGGCGGCAGGCGCCGGCGGATCGGATAGAGGACAGGTTCGGTCAAGCCGTCGAGGACACGCTGGATGTTGCGAACCTCGGGGCGGTAGCCGTTGAGGATCCGAAAGCTCACCAGGAGGCTCAGGACAACGGCTGCGATGATGATCCAGCTGTAGATGCTCAGGGCAAGCAGCACGAGGTGCAGCAAGAAATCCATCGGAGTTTGGCCCTTTCCTGCGGGAATCGCTGTCCCCGTGCGAGGGATGTAGCGATTGCGCCGGGCCGCAGCAAGGCCGGGGGCGCGCCGATGCGCGGCTTGACACTGGGCGCACCTGCCTCCTACAAGACCTGCCTCTGGCGGGACCCGGTTTTTCGGGCGTCCCGGGCGCATATGGGGCTGTAGCTCAGTTGGGAGAGCGCCTCGTTCGCAATGAGGAGGTCAGCGGTTCGATTCCGCTCAGCTCCACCATGTGCGCCCGGCAGATGGCCCTTCTCCAGACGCCATCTCAACCTCAATTTAACCTTTTCTGTTCGCCGCGCAGCAATCGGACGTTTACGCCGGGCTGTCAGACTGCGCCCTTGCCTTGAAAGTGCTGCGTTGCGAGCAATGATCATCAGGTTCCTCACCGTCCTATTGCTGAGCCTCTCCGTGGCCGTGCTGCCTGTGCAGGCCGGTGGCGGCGGCGGCGGCCACGACAGCAAGAAAAAGGACAAGAGTTCGACCGAAAAGGGCTCGCCGAAGCACCAGCGCGAGATCACCACGCTTGAGTCGTGGGTTACCGTCTATCCCATCGCCATCTCCATCGTGCAGGACGACAGGGTCCGCGGGCAGTTCCAGGTCTGGCTGGGCATGGACGTGCCGGATGAAGCGCTCAGGGCACGGGCCGAGGAGATCAAGCCGCGGCTCCGGGATGCGTGGATGAGCCGGCTCAGCCAGTATGCGTCAACCACCCTGCGGGAACGAAGGCCTGCGAATATCGAAGATGTGTCGCGGCTGCTGCAGTCCACCGCCGACCAGACGCTGGGGAAACCTGGATCGCGGGTGCTTTTGGGCTCGGTCATCGTGAACATGAACTGACCGCTGCGCCGGCCCACAGGCTTCCGTCTGACGAGACCCGGGATTAGTCTTTGGGGATGTCCACACCACTGGTCATCACTTCACGCCCCCACCGGTCGCTAGGTTCGGCCGGGTTTCGTGCGCTGTTCGGCGTTGTCATCTTCGCGAACAGCGTCGGCGCGATCTATTTCTCTGCCTTGGGCGCCTGGCCCGTGGCGGGGTTCATGGGTCTCGACGTCATTGCCTTCGTCGTGGCGTTTCGCCTGTCCTATGCGCAGGCGCGCGCCTTCGAGCGGATCAGCATCGACCCAGACCACATCCTGGTCGAGCAGTGCGATGCAAAGGGAAACATGGCGAGAGAGAGGCTTCAGTCCTATTGGGCGCAGATTGTTTTCGACGGTGACGACACTCAGGGCAGCATCTGGGTCCGCAGCCATGGCCGTTCCGTTCCCGTGGGTACCCATCTGCCGGGTCCGGAACGTCACCTGTTCGCGGCGCGCCTGAAGGAGGCGCTGCGCGACGCGCGTGCGTCAATGACCGCCATCGAGACCTAGCACATCACGCATGCTGAAGAGGCCGGGGCCCCTGCCCTGTCCCCATTGGGCTGCCTTCAGCGCTCCCCTGGCAAAGATCGACCTGTCCTCGGCGCGGTGCGAGAGTTCGATGCGCTCGCCATCACCCGCGAGGATGACCGTGTGGTCACCGACCACGGAACCGCCACGCAAGCTGGCAATGCCTATGCGTCCCTGTTCGCGCGGGCCGGTGATGCCGTCGTAGGGCTTGCTTCGCAGCTCGCCCAACGTCGCCTGTCGTCCGCGTGCCGCGGCGTCCGCCAGCAGCAGGGCGGTGCCCGATGGAGCATCCACCTTCATGCGATGATGCATTTCGAGCACCTCGCAGTCGAAGGCGGGCCCGAGGGACCTGACGCCCAGCTCGACGAGGACTGCCAGCAGGTTCACGCCAAGGCTCATGTTACCCGACTTGATGATTGTCGCATGTCTTGCTGCGGCCGCGATGCGCTGCTCTTCCCGCGGCTCGAAACCAGTCGTGCCAATCACGTGCACGATGCGCGCCTGTGCCGCGAGATCGGCGAGTTCCACGCTGGCATGGGTCCGCGTGAAGTCGACGACGGCATCGGCTGCGGCGATAACAGGCAGCGGATCGGAGAGCACGTGGGCCCCCAGCCGCTCGAGGCCGACGAGTGCGCCGAGGTCGCGGCCAATCGCGGGGCTTCCTGCGGGCTCCAGGCCCGCGACCAACTCGAACGCAGGGTTCTTCGCGGCTTCCCTGATGAGGGCATGGCCCATGCGCCCTGCGGCGCCAGCGATGACGAGGCGAATCCGGCTCATAGCTGTGTCACGTCTGTTTCGAGGCCAAGCAAAACGCGGCCTACTGTTTCCATTGTGGGGGTTGCGATCATCATGTGCTGGGAGGCCACATGCACATCGCGGAAGTGCCGCTGCAGGGGCGAGGTCCTGTATACTGAAGTTCCCCCGCCCAGATTGTACATCAGGTCCACGACGCGCACGCTGGCGCGCGCGGCGTGGCTTGCCGACAGGCGAAGGTCGCGGCGGGCGGACAGCGACAGCGGGTTACCCTTGCGCGCCTCGTCCCAGGCTGCGGCAATGCTTTCATAGAAAAAGGCCCGTGCGGCGCGCAGGATGGCCTCGGCTTCTGCGACGTCTTCCTGTGTTCGCGTGCGGGCTGCGAGGGGCTTGCGATGACCTTCAGGTGTCTTCCCGCCCGCAAGCCGGATCAGTTCGTCGATGCTCGCGCGGGCCAATCCGAGCGTCACGGCCGCGATCCCCGCAGCGAGCATGCCAAAAACCGGGAAGGCGTAGAGGGGGCGGTCGAGCGGACGGTCAGACATGAGGCCTACGCTCATGTCCTTGCGCACGCGGCGTGCGTTGAACGAGAAATCCTGGCTGCCCGTGCCGCAAAGGCCGGACACATCCCAGTTGTCGTGGAACTCGGCCTCTTCAACCGGCACCATGATCATGCGCGAGTCCGGGATACCGGAAGGCATGAGCACGGGCTGGCCATCGCGCATGATCACGCAGCCGCCCATGATCATCCGGGCATTGGGCGATCCGGATCCCCATTGCCAACGTCCATTCACGAGATAGGTGTCGCCCTCGTCCACCGCCTTGCCACGGGGCGCGAAGACGCCCGCCACGATGAGGTCGGGATCCGCGGCAAAGACGGCGCGGGCTGTTGCCTGCGGCATGTAGGCCGCCACGAGCCCTGTCGTCGAGCCGATCATGATGCACCAGGCGGCTGAACCGTCGGCCTCGGCGAGGCTCTCGATGACGCGCACGACTGTTTCGGGACTTGCCTCGATGCCGCCAAGGGTTTCGGGTACACAGAGCCGGTAGAAACCGGATTTCGCAAAGCGCGTTGCAATGTCCTGGGGCAGGTGGCGCGAACGCTCGATCTCGCCGGCGCGTTTGCGCAGCTCGGGCTGGAAGCCGCGTGCCAAGGCGACGTGGTCGGTCATGCTCACTCCGCTAGCTTCAGGCGGTTGGCGATGTTGTTCTTCTGCATGTTAGAAGAGCCGCCCACGATGGGCAACGAGATCGCGTCGCGGACGTAGCGCTCCATGTCCATGAGGTCGGAAAGGCCATAGGCACCCATGACGCGCTGGCACTGGAGGGCAACCTCGGCGGCGCCTTCGCAGCAGAAGAGCTTTGCCTGCGAGGATTCCAGTGCGCTTGGCTTGCCCGCCTGCACCAGCGACGTTGCATGGTAGAGCATGAGGCGCATGGCGAGGGTCGTTGTCTTTGCCTCGGCGATCGCGTGGCGAATGGCCTGGTGGGAACCGATCTTCCTGCCGAACTGAATGCGGGTTTCGGCGTATTCGATCGCGTCGGCGCAGGCTGCCTCGGCGAGGCCAAGGGCGACGGCCGAGAGCTCGAGCTTCTCGACCTCGAGGGCCCGGCCGGCCAGCTGGCGCCAGCCCTGGTTCCACATCTGCGGTCCGCCGAGGATTGCATCCTCGCCCAGCTCCACTTCATCGAAATGGGCGTCGTTTGTCTCGACGCCGCGGATGCCGAGGTGATCGAGGGGGGTGATGGTAACGCCCTTTGCGCGCGGGGGTACGAGGAAGATCGTCAGGTTGCGGTAGCGGTCTTCCTTCGGACCGGTGCGGGCGAGGCAGAAGACATAGTCGGCCACATGTGCACCGGTGCACCAGCGCTTTGTCCCTGACAGCAGGATGCGGTTGCCCTCGCGGCGGGCCACTGTCTCGACCATGGCGAGGTCGCCGCCGACATTGGGCTCGGACAGGCCATAGGCAAAAAGCAGCTTGCCGGCAGCCACCCGTGGCAGAAGTGCCTTCTTCTGGGCTTCGGAGCCCTGCTCGACCAGGTTCATGCCGGCGTAGCAGGCGGTCATGATGTAGGGACAGGCGACGGCGGAGGAGCGCTTTGCCAGCTCCTCGATCACGATCATCGTGCCGATGAGGTCGACACCCTGCCCGCCATATTCCTCGGGAACGGTCAGGCCCATGACGCCCATTTCGGCCAAGGCGTCATAGACATCGCGCGGAAAGATGTTCTCGCGGTCCCAGCGGCGCGCAGCCTCGCGGGGCATGTGCCGCTCGACGAAACGTCGCGTGCTGTCGCGGAGGAGCTGGTGGTGGGCGCTTTCGAGGGTCATCGGGCCTGCCGCAGGGTGAGGTTGAGGCGCCCGTTCTCCGGCACTGCCGGATGCGGGAAGGGCGCGGTTCCCGCACGTATGCGACGCACGCCATGATAGCGCAAGCGGCTTTCGCCGCCGAGCACAAGGATGTCACCGGCATTCAGGGTAAACGAAAGCGAGGGACCTGAGCGTGCGAGGCCGCCAAGCTGGAAGACAGCGTCGTTTCCGAACGAGAACGAGACGATAGGCCAGGCGAAGTCGGCCTCGTCATGGTCGCGGTGCAGGCTCAGGCGGCCGTCGGCTTCGTAGAGGTTGACGAGGCAGGCATCGGGGGCGAAGGCAAAGCCGCTCTCGTGTGCAAGCTCGATGGCAAGGCTGCGAACCGCGGCGGGGATCGGAGGCCAGGGGCGCCCGGTGACAGGATGCAGGGGCTCGTAGCGGTAGCCCTTGCGGTCGGACATCCAGCCCAGCTCGCCGCAATTCGTCAGGCGGTTGATCATGAAGGGGCCTGTCGGCATCTGCAGGCGGATGGGCGGCGCCTCTTCCAGGATGCGGCTGACCTCGTCAAGGATGTCGCGCTGCGCATCGTGCGATAGCTGCCTGCGGAACAGGCGTGTGCCAGGCGGAAGGTCGATGTCCGGCTCGGGGAAGAGAGGGCTCATCTGCCGGTGAAGACCGGCTTGCGCTTCTCGAGGAAGGCCGACACGGCCTCGCGGTGGTCGTTCGTCGCGAAGGTGAGCATCTCGTAGGCCATGGAGGCATCGAGGATGGTGTGGGCGATTTCCTTCAGGCGCAGGTTGACGGCGACCTTTGTGTACTTGATGGCCTGGGGCGCGCCAGCGGCGAGCCTGGCCACGAAGGTGTCGACGCGGGCGTCGAGTTCGGCGTCCGGCACCACGTGGTTGATCAGGCCAATGCGCTCGGCCTCGCGGGCCGGGATGGGGTCGCCCGTCATCAGGTATTCCTTGGCGCGGGCATAGCCTACGAGCTGGGGCCAGATCACGGCGCCGCCGTCACCTGCGACAACGCCGACCTTCACGTGCGGATCGGCGAAGCGGGCGGTGTCCGATGCGAAGATCACATCGCAGAAAAGCGCGATCGTGCAGCCGAGGCCGATGGCGGGACCGCGTACCTTGGCGATTATGGGTTTTTCGAGGTCGAGGAGACCGAAGATAATCTTCTTGCCCTCGACCGTCGTCGGGCCCTGGATCTTGCCGGCAGCGGCGTCACGCATCCATTCTATGTCGCCCCCGGCCGAGAAGGCATTGCCCTCGCCCTGCAGCACGACGAGGTCGACGCTTTCGTCTTCCTGGACGTCGTAGAAGATGTCTGCGAGCTCGTGGTGCATGCGGCCATCGACGGCGTTCATGCGTGCGGGATTGAACAGCGTGAGCGTCAGGGTTCGGCCTGACCTTGTGACGCGTATGCGTTCGTAGCCTGCGTAATCCATCGGATTGCCGTCCTCGATTGCCATGACCGGAAGGATGCATGCAGGCTGCAGGCGCGCGCAAGGGGCAAGAGCCGCCCCATGAAAAAGGGCGGCGCTATCGACAAGCGCCGCCCGTCAGATCATGACCTCGAGTGGCAGCCTATTCGGCGGCCGCCAGGCCGAGGGGTGTGCGGCCCTGCCCGCCGTTCAGCTGCATCAGGTACTTGATGCCTTCTTCGGCGATGTCGTCGCCGATCATGCGGTCGCCTTCCTTGTGCAGCTCGGCCATATCGACGAAGGCTGCGTAGACGCCGCGCGTGCGGTCGGTGATGATCCCGGCCTTGAGCAGTGTCTTGATCAGGACGCGGAAGATGTTGGTCGGGTCCTTCAGCCGCTCGCGCACGCGAGCGCTGGTGAAAGCCTCGCGGAAGGCCGACTGCGCCCACTCCCACTCGATCCCGAACTCGGCATAAATGCCCTTCTTCTGCTCGGGGCTGCCGAGGTTGAAGAGAAGTCCCGTGAAGACCTGCGCGGCCCAGTCCTCGATCAGGTTACGCTCGTCTTCGGACAGGTGCGGAATGGTACGGTCGGCCCAGATCTTTCCGAACTTGTGGTGGAAGGCCTCGTCGGTCATGACGAGCTGACAGAGGCGCTTGAGCAGCGGGTCGTTGGTGTACTGGTAGTTGGTCGCGAAGGCGCCCATGGCGAGGCCTTCGACCAGCATCTGCATGCCCACCAGCTTCTTCCAGACGAAGGGCGAGAGCACCATCTCGGTCAGCAGGCCGCCGAGCGCCGGGCCCACGGGCAGTGGCTTGCCCCAGCGCGCGCGAATGTACATCGCAAAGCCTGTGACGTGGCGGGCTTCCTCACGCGTCTGGTTGGCGGCGTATTCCTGGGCGCCGGGATCACGCAGCACATGACAGAGCGAGGCGGAGAGCGAGAGGGCTCCCTGCTCGCCGTGCAGGATCGATGAGAGACCCCAATGGGTCGAGGCGTTCACCAGGCGGATCTTCTGCTTCTCGGTCAGGCGATTGCCAATCTCGGTCTGAAGATCCAGATTGAGGAACGGCGGCATGATGTACTCGTTCTCGAGGTCGAACGGCGTCGAGAAGTCGATGTATTTCGGGTCGAGCGGATCCCAGAAGTGGTCATGGGTGGCCGAGATGATCTTGTCGAAGGCCGTCGAGCGCGCATTGTAGCGGTCGGCCTGCATCATGGATGCGAAGTCGTCTGGCGCAACCGCGTCGTATGCGGCGTCCTTGGTGATATTGGCCATTTTCTGAGAGCCTCCTA
>JBILGJ010000256.1:0-4672 GCA_044351125.1 Micropepsaceae bacterium | reverse complement strand
CGTCGTCATTGTAGTCACCCGGCGCGCCAACGGCCGGGGCCGTGGCCGCGAGCGAAGCCACAAGCGGGATCGCTGCAAGGAAAAGCGCGTGTCTCATGTTCATCTCCGTGATGTTCCCGGCAAGAGGCCGGATTGCCGGGCCAAGTTCGGGGATGTTTAACACGCCGCAGACCACCTGCACAGGCTTGCCAATGTGCCTGCAAACAGGATGTAATCTGCCACTCGGACCGCAGGAGAATCGACGATGAAACTGAAACCGGTGATCACCGCAGCGTGGACCGCAGCGGCCCTGGGTCTCTCGCTGGGCTTCTCCGCCCCTGCCGCCGCGGAAGAAATCCGCTGCGGTTCGCGCCCGGGTGCAAGCAATTACTGCAACGCAGACACCTCGCGCGGCGTGGAACTGATCTACCAGCACTCTGCCTACGCCTGCTACTACGATGACACATGGGGCTATGACCGCAGCGGCATTTGGGTCGCAAATGGTTGCAGCGCCACTTTCCGCCTTGGCAACAAGGACAAGGGCAAGGGCGACACGGCAGTCGCCATCGGTCTTGGCATTCTGGCTCTCGGCATCCTGGCCGCGACATCCGGCGATGATGGCGACCCCAACCGCCACGAACCGCCGCCGCCGCCGCCACCTCCGGGATATGGCCCGGGTGGATATCCGCCGCCACCGCCGCCGGGAGGATACCCCTCCGGATCCTACCCGCCTCCGCCGCCGCCGGGCATCTACGGACAGGGTGGCTATCCGCCACCGCCGCAAGGTGGCTACTACAGCCGACCGCACAAGGTCGTGTCATGCAACTCGAGCAAGAACAAGTACAACTATTGTCCCGTGCGCGTGCGCAGTGATGTCGAATTGATCCGCCAGCGCAGCACGAGTGCCTGCCGCTTCAACACGTCGTGGGGATATGACCGCCGGGGCGTGTGGGTGAACAAGGGCTGTCGCGCCGACTTTGCAGTTTACAACTGACAGCGACCGAACAGCTTCGCATGACAAGAGGGGGGCCGCTTGCGGCGCCCCTTTTTCATTCCGTCGAGAGCCTCACGTCTCGAATGAGACGATGACAACGCCTTCGTTCACCTGGTCACCGGCCTTGTAGGGCACAGACTTGACCGTGTGATCCCCGGACGAGGAAAGCGTGTGCTCCATCTTCATCGCCTCCAGCACCGCCAGCGCCTGCCCCTTGCGCACGCGATCCCCGGGCTTGACCAGGACTTGGCTAACCTTGCCCGGCATGGGCGATCGGATTTCGCTGCCCCCCGCAGGCCCCGTCTCGGCACTACCAAGCGGGTCGTGGACCTCGATGGCAAAACTGTGACCCAGCAGAAGAACCGTCAGCGCGAAGCGCGCCTGCACCACGCTGCCCGTCACGCGCCGCCCGTCGACGATGGCCTCGATGCGATCGCCATCGATGATACGCGCCGAGACATCGGCGCTGCGCCCGGCTTCCGTGAAGCGCCATCCCGCCGGCCCGTGAAGCACCGTGATCTCACGGGACGCACCACCCGCCTTGAGGCGCACAACCTCGGACTGCCGCACGCCACCCAGCCGCCATCCGTCCAGCTCGTCCCAGGGCGATCGGACATTGCGACCACGCCTGCGCTCGAGCAGCAAGTGGGCAACCCCTAGCCTCAGCGCGTCCTCCCCAAGACCGTCCGGAACCGCAATGAGCGCAGCCTTGTGCCGGTCGATGAAGCCCGTGTCGACATGCCCGTCGATCATCGCCGGATGACGCAACGTCGAGACCAGGAAGCCCAGGTTTGTGCGCACACCGGCGATTTCCGCCGTCTCGAGCGCATCCGACAGCACGCCAAGGGCAGCTTCGCGTGTCCGGCTCCACGCGATGACCTTGGCGATCATCGGGTCATAGAACATCGACACCTCGCCGCCTTCCGCAACACCGGCATCGACCCGCACATGCTCACCCGCGGCCGGCAGCCGCAATCGTGCAAGCTTTCCGGTCGAGGGCAGGAAACCCTTGACCGGATCCTCGGCATAGAGGCGCACCTCGACGGCATGCCCTTCGATACGAAGATCATCCTGCCCGACCGGAAGCTTCTCGCCAGCCGCCACGCGCAGCTGCCACTCCACGAGATCGTGCCCCGTGATCATTTCAGTGACAGGATGCTCGACTTGAAGCCGCGTGTTCATCTCCATGAAATAGAAGCCGTCGTCCGTGAGCCCCTTCGACCCGTCGACGATGAACTCGACCGTACCCGCCCCGCGATAGCCGATCGCCTTCGCACAGGTCACGGCCGCCCCGCCCATCTTGTCCCGCAGGCTCTCGGGCATGCCCGGCGCAGGCGCCTCCTCCACGACCTTCTGGTGGCGCCGCTGCAGCGAGCAGTCACGCTCGAAAAGATGCACGGCATTGCCATGGCCGTCGGCAAAGACCTGGATCTCGATATGCCGCGGCGAGGCCACATACTTCTCGACAAGCACCCGCGCATCGCCAAACGCTGCCTGCGCCTCGCGCTGCGCGCCCTCAAGCGCCTTGGTGAAATCGGCCGCGGCATCGACCCGCCGCATGCCCTTGCCACCACCGCCCGCCACCGCCTTTATGAGCACGGGATAGCCAATACGCGCCGCTTCCCGCGCAAGGTGTTCCGGCGACTGGTCGTCGCCGAAATAGCCTGGGACCACCGGAACGCCCGCCTTGATCATCAGCGCCTTGGCAGCATCCTTGAGCCCCATGGCGCGGATGGCAGACGCAGGCGGCCCCACAAACACGATGCCCGCCGTCTGGCAGGCTTCTGCAAAGGCCGGGTTCTCCGACAGGAACCCATAGCCGGGATGGATGGCCTCGGCACCCGTCGCACGCGCCGCCGCAAGGATCGCCTCAATGCTCAGATAACTCTCCCGCGCCGGTGCCGGACCGATGCGCACCGAGCGGTCCGCCATTGCCACATGCAGGCCGCAGGCATCAGCATCCGAATGCACGGCGATCGTTCGCAGTCCAAGCCGTCGCGCAGTGCGAATGACGCGACAGGCAATCTCGCCGCGATTGGCGACCAGCAGTGAGTTGAACATGCGTCCCTACTCGGCCCAGCGCGGCTTGCGCTTCTGGAGGAACGCCGAGAGGCCCTCCTTGGCCTCGTCGCTGGCCCGCCGCTCGGCGATGCGTCGCGACGTGTCGGCACGCAATCCCGCATCGATGGGGCGCCCTTCGACAGCGCGGATGAGATCCTTGGCAGCATCGATCGCGCCCGGCGCACAGGTGAAGATCTGCTGCACGATGCGCTCGGCCTCCTTGGCCAGGCCATCATTGTCCTCGACCATGATGTGAATGAGGCCCAGCGCCCGCGCGGTCTCGGCGTCGAAGCGCTCGGCGGTCAGGAAGTACCGGCTCGCAGCCCGCGGCCCGATCGCGCGCATCACATAGGGCGAGATCACGGCGGGTATGATGCCGAGCCTGACCTCGGAAAGCGCAAACGACGCAGAACGAGTGGCAATCGCCATGTCGCAGGCCGATACAAGTCCGCAGCCCCCCGCCATCGCAGCCCCATGCACCAGCGCAATCGTCACCTGCGGCAGCGTATGCAGCATGTGCAGCATGCCTGCCATGTCGCCCGCATCGGCGCGATTGTCATCGCTTGTGTAGTCTGCCGCCGCCCGCATCCACGCGAGATCCGCACCGGCTGAAAAGCTCGGGCCCGCGCCTTCAAGCAGCACGACCCGCACCCCATCCGCACCCTTCAGCGTCTCGAAGATGTCCTTGAGCCGCGCGATCACGTCCGGATTGAAGGCATTGTGCACCTTCGGCCGGTTCAGCGTCACGACGGCAACACCCGCCCGCGTCGTGTTGAGCAGAACGGTATCTTCAATGGCTTCGGTCATGCACTACCTCTCTCAACATCCATTTTCGGTGACACTGGACGTGCGTGATACAGGCACACTGCCACCGAAATTCGTCAATGGTGACCGGCATCTCCCGCGTGTCCCTCTGCCGGAGCACGGCGCAGCACGAGCGCCTTGACCAGGAAGAACAGCGAGATGACGATCAGATAACCCGCACCAAGCTCGAGCGCACGCTGCCAGAACGACAGCTCGACGAGCGGCGGCAGGCGCAGCGCCGCCCCATTCGACAACACGGGCAGCAGCACGGCGAGTGCCACATGGACGAGCACGGCAAGCAGCGTAGAGCCCGGCAACTGCCGCCAGCCCCCCATCATGTAGGCGAAGGCAGCCCCGATCACGAGACCCTGCACATTGTTGACGGCGTAGAACCCCATCCGGAAATAGCTCCAGACCAGATCGAGAATGTCGAGCGCCTGCTCCATGACTTACTCCTTGCTCCGTGGCCAGTGCCCGCGCACGTCCAGCATGCGGGCTTCGCGGCTGCCGCAATGGCTGCGCCGGACGTCTTGCGAGCATGCACGTGCGCGCAAGTCTTTGTCCAGACACACCCGAACCTCGCCAATGTCCCGGCGTCGGCAGGTAACCACCACGGCAGATGCGTCCAGCCACGGATTTGCCGCGAGGAACGCCTTCCGCACGGCATCGGCGGTTGTCACAAGGGGCCGTCCGGGGTTCACGAAGGCCTCTGGCATGCGCAGGCCATCGACCGCACGCGCCGCAGCGCGAAAATACGCCCCCTGGCCAAGACCCGAGCAGGTGCCATGCTTCTCCCACTGATGCTGGACCAGCTGCCGCGAGGGCGAAACCTTC
>JBILGJ010000255.1:0-4685 GCA_044351125.1 Micropepsaceae bacterium | reverse complement strand
GCTGGGCATGGTGAAGTACCCGAACGCCCCGGCTGCCGCCGAGGCCGTCATGGCGTTTGAAACGCGGATCGCCGAGCTGCAGTGGCCGATCGAGAAGCTGCGCGACCGCGACGCGAACTACAACGCGAAGAACCGCGCCGCGCTGAAGGCCTTCGCGCCCGAGTTCCCGTGGGACGACATGCTTGCCGCGGGCAACCTTGCAAACCAGGACCACTTCATTGTCGGGGCCCCTGACGCTGTCGCAGCCCTCGCCAAGCTCTTCCGCGCCACGCCGGTCGAAACCTTGCGCGCCTACCAGACGTTCCACTATGTGAACGCCCAGGCCGACATCATGCCCACCGCCTTCGACGACGCGTCGTTCGCCTTCAACGGCAAGACCCTGACCGGCCAGCCACAGAAGCGCGACCGCTGGAAGCGCGCCACCATCGCCCTGTCCGGCCAGACGTTCCTCGCACCGATGGGTGAGGCCGTTGGCCAGCTCTACGTGAAGAAGCACTTCACCCCGCAGGCCAAGGCCGAGATGAAGAAGCTCGTCGACAACCTGCTCCAGGCCTATCGCGAACGCATCCAGACCCTCGAATGGATGTCGCCGGAAACACGCCAGGTCGCCATGCGCAAGGCGCAGAACGTACGCGTGAAGATCGGCTACCCCGACCGCTGGCGCGACTACTCCAGCCTCGAGGTCAAGCCCGGCGACGCCTATGGCAACCGCAAGCGCGCGACCGTCTGGGACTATAATCGCCAGGCCGCGCGCATCAACCAGCGGACCGACAAGGACGAATGGGGCATGGCGCCTCAAACGGTGAACGCCTACTACAATCCGGTCTGGAACGAGATCGTGTTCCCGGCTGCGATCCTGCAGGCACCGTTCTTTGACCCGAACGCAGACGCAGCCGTGAACTACGGTGCGATCGGCGGCGTGATCGGCCACGAAATGGGTCATGGCTACGACGACCAGGGCGCGAAGTCGGATGAAAACGGCATCCTGCGCACATGGTGGAAGCCCGAGGACGAGCAGCGCTTCGCCGCGAAGGTGAAGGCTCTGGCCGCGCAGTACTCGCAGTTCGAGCCGCTGCCGGGCGTCAGGGTCAACGGCGACTTTACATCGGGCGAGAACATCGGCGACCTCGGCGGCGTGGCCGTCGGCCTGCACGCCTACAGGCTGTCGCTCAAGGGCAAGCCCGCGCCGGTGATCGAAGGCTTTACGCCGGAGCAGCGCTTCTTCCTCGGCTGGTGCCAGGTGTGGCGCTCGAACATCCGCGACGCTGCCCTGCGCAACCAGGTGACCAGCGACGTCCACTCGCCGGCCGAATACCGCTGCAACGGTGTCGTGCGCAATGTCGACGAATGGTATCAGGCCTTCGGCGTGAAGCCGGGCGACAAGCTCTACCTGAAGCCGGAAGACCGCGTCCGCATCTGGTAAGGCCCAAGCCTTCCCGCAACGACAGGGAGAGCGCCCCGCAACGGGCGCTCTTTCCGTTTGGGGACATCACCCAGCCGGGCGCGCCAGCAGACGGTCCCGCGGCAGCAGCACGGCAATCCCGCCCGTCAGCACCGCCATCCCTGCGAGCACGGCGAGCAGCGTCGCAAATCCCTGCGCGGGGTCATAGAGGCTCGACACAAGCCATACGCCGGCGGGTCCGCCCACCACCGAGATCGCATAGCGCATGCCGAAGAACAGCCCGCGCTGTCCTGCAGGTGCATAGCGCGCGACGAACACGGTCTCGATCGGCGCAATGGTCTCGAACAGGAACATGACCGCAATGGCAAGCGGTACGAGAAGCCAGGTATCTGTCAGCGCCGCGGCCACAAGCGCCGCCGCCAGCATCGCAAAGCACCGCAAATAGGTCAGCCGCGCCGCGCCCCGGTCTGCAAGATGTCCCCCGACGAACTGCGCCCCGGCCGCCGCCAGATAGATCGCCCCCGTGATCAGCCCGATGCTGGTCAGGCCCTCGCGCGAGGTCAGGTCCAGCGTGGCGACCAGCTTCGGCAACGCCGTGACAAAGGCCGTGACCGCAATCAGGGTCAGCGTCATCGTCAGCGCCAGGATGAGCAGCACATTGCGCCGGTCGCGCGCCGTACCCGTCTCCTCGTGCGAGGGATGAGCATCCGCATGTCGATCCGGGACATGGCCCATGATGCGCATGGCAATCAGGCCTGCACCAAAGGCCATCGTCACAAGTCCCGGCAGGATGAAGGCCCAGCGCCAGTCGATGACGTCATTCAGCACCCCGGCAATCACCGGACCCGCCGCCACCCCGAACGAACCAAAGATCCCGGCCAGCGCCACGGCCTTGCCCCGCTCACGCGCATGCCGCACGACCCACGCATTGCCCACCGGATGATAAAGCGCCCCGAACACGCCAAGCAGCGTAAGCGCCACGTTCATCTCCGCCGGCGTGCCTGCAAGCCCGCACGCCACGCTCGACAGTCCCAGCCCGAAGAACAAAAGCACCATGACCCGCGCCTCGCCCCACCGGTCGGCAAGCCAGCCTGCCGCCGGCGCCCCGGCACCGATCATCAGCGACCCCAGCGTCCAGAGCGCGATCAGTTCGGAATAGTCCCGTCCCCAGTCAACGACCAGCGTTATGACAAGCGTCAGGTAAAGCGAAACCAGCACGTGGTGCATGAAATGGGCGGCGCAGGCAAAGAACAGCACGGGCACAGGTGCCCCGCCTGTCCCGATCCCGATCCGGTTCAACCTATCCCGCACGTTGCCCTCCGATGGCGCACCAGGACTGATGCATGAAGAAATCCGCAGCGCCCGTCAAATCATGTGATAGACAGGCAGCCTCCCTGGCTTTGAAGAGTGCACCCTTGCGCGCCCACATCCACAGGCACCTGGCTCTCATCATCGCGCTCGCCGCATTACCGATGTCGGCTGGCAGCGCGCACGCGGCTCCCAAGCTGGGCCTGCCCGTGGACTGCAAGCCCGGCAAGGACTGCTTCATCCAGAACTATGTCGACCACGATCCCGGCACGGCCGCGCGCGACCATCGCTGCACCGCCCAGACCTATGACGGGCACAAGGGTACCGACATTCGCCTGCGCGACCGCACCGTCATGGACCAGGGCGTACGCGTGCTTGCCGCAGCCCGCGGCACAGTCAAGGCCGTCCGCGACGGCCTGCCCGATGTCTCGATCCGCAGCGCCGGAACCGAGGCCATACGCGGGCGCGAATGCGGCAACGGCGTCGTGATCGACCATGGCGGCGGCTGGGTCACCCAGTACTGCCACATGCGCAATGGCTCCATCTTGGTCAGACAAGGGGACACAGTAAAGCCCGGCACGGCGCTGGGCCTCGTCGGATTATCGGGCATGACCGAGTTCCCGCACGTTCACTTCGAAGTCCGCAAGGATGACGCGATCATCGATCCCTTTGCATCGGGAGTGATGGGCGAAAGCCGCCCCGGCGACTGCAAGCCCAAGGCCTTGCTGTGGTCATCAAAGGCCGCCGCATCGCTCGCCTGGCAACCGGTGACCCTCGTCGACGCAGCATTCACGTCCGCGCCACCCTCGGTGCCAGGCATCGAGGAAGCCATGCCACCCGTGCCGACTAGCGTGTCGCCAGCCCTCGTCGCCTGGGTCCGCGTGCTCGGCGTGCGCGCGGGCGACATCGAGACACTCACCGTCACCGATCCACTCAATGCCAGCTTCGCCACGAGCGGCCCCAAGCCGCTCGAACGCAACAAGGCCCAGTGGCTCAGCTATGCTGGCCGCAAGCGCGACACGCCCTCATGGCCGCTGGGCAACTACAAGGCCCGCTACACGCTTGAGCGCGATGGCAAGGTCATCCTCGACCGCGAGTTCTCGTTCTCGCTAGTCCGGTAACGACCGCGGCGGCCAGTACTTGTCGGCCTCGGTCCACACCCTCCCGGAACCCGGCATGTCGAGCGTGAACAGCGGCCGTCGCAGGTCGAGGCCGGTCTTCATCACCGCCAGCGCCAGCACGGCAAGCCAGGGCGCCCCGAGCAGCAGAACCGGCAGCGCCGCAAACATGATCGTCAGGTGCATCACCACGATCCGGCCATAGGGCTCGAACATCTGCCGGAACGGGTTCGCCGTGCGCCACGTCCCGGGCCAGAGCCAGAACAGCACGAAGGCGCCAGCCTGCAGCGCAACGACGGCCACGACGCTCCACCACAGATCCGCATCCGAACCGAGCAGCGACCACGCCATCGAGAAGGCGCCGAATTCGCCGAAGGACGCGTTGCTCTCCGGAAACGAGCCGCCACCAAAATGCATCATCATCACCAGGAACTCGCCATGCCCGCTGCAGAAGATGCCGTAGTGCAGGCCGAAGAACGCAATCATGCCGGCACAGATCAGCATCCCCATGCGCCCTGCCGCCCACCCGATCACCCCGATCTTCAGGGCATTGAAGACGCCGATCACCAGCGTCTCGATCCAGTAGAAGAGCAGCAGCAGCATCGCGTCCCAGCCAAGGACCAGCACGCCCGCGAGAGGCACCAGGTTCGTCATCAGGGCCCAGGCCTGCGCCGGAAGACCAGGCTTGGGCTCGCCCGGACTGGTCGGGGCACCGTCAGGCGCAAGCTCGCTTTGTGCGTCCGCCATACAGCGTCAACCTCCGTCTTCAGGGCACGTGGAACGCGACACTACCGCTGATTGAACCTGCCCGTCCAATTCCCCTCGACCCAACAGCGTTAACCATATGGCCCCTTGAT
>JBILGJ010000254.1:0-4696 GCA_044351125.1 Micropepsaceae bacterium | reverse complement strand
AGGACGCTCCGGTTGCGGTTACGGCGTTTACGCAGGACTCCATCGACAAGCTGAACATCCAGTCCGTGGATGACATCGCGCGGTTCACGCCGGGCCTCAGCTTCTCCAAGACCTTCGGTCGTTCGACAGATCGCCCTGTCATCCGCGGTCAGTCCAACGTTCTTGCCAACGTGCAGTTCGGCGTTGAGTCCGGTGCGGCCTACTTCATCGACGGCCTCTACTACGGCGGCTCGATCCAGGCCCTGGACCTCGGCGATGTCGAGCGCGTCGAAGTGGTGAAGGGCCCGCAGAGCGCGCTCTTCGGCCGCAATACCTACTCGGGCGCGATCAACTTTATCACCCGCCGTGTCGGTGAGGAGTTTGGCGTAGCCGGCAGCGCGCGTCTGGGCACCGAAGGCCGCTCTGACATCCGCGCTTCGGTCGACATGCCGATCCCGGTCGGCATTGAAGGCGAGTCTCTTGGCTTCCGCATTGCCCTTCGCGACTACAATTATGATGGCGAGTACCTCAATGTCGTGAACAACGACATCGTCGGCGCCGAGTCCTCGCAGAGCATCTCGGGCACCATCGACTGGAGCAAGAACGACGAGTTCTCGCTCCGTGGGCGCATGTCCTACTCGCGCGACAGGGATGGACCGCTCCCGATCTTCCTGCAGTCTGCCGAGGCCAACAACTGCATGCCCGGCTATCGCTCGCTGGCCTATTTCCCGGGCTCGGGTTCCACGAACACGAACCAGTATTTCTGCGGCGTGATCCAGTCGCCTGGTCGCGTGAACCTGAACACTTCGGCCCGCACAAATCCTGTCGTTCCGGTTGCTGGCGTGCCGACAACGCTGACGACGCTGCCGTTCATCACCAGCGGCGTCTACAATTCGGCTGACGGCACGGCCTTCGACGGCATTGAGCGTCATGTGTTCTGGACCGGCCTCACCGGCAGCTGGGACATCAAGAAGTCCGGCTACACGATTGATGCCAACTTCGCCTATCGCAACGAGGACGAGAAGTTCGGCACCGACTCCGACCACTCGGGCGTCAATGTCTTCTTCCCGCCGGGCGTGGCCGCTGGTTCGGAGGCGTTCTTTGCCAACACCAGCCGCGACAAGATTGACGAGTATGTCTCGGAAATCCAGCTTGGTTCGCCCGTGAGCGAGTCATTCCGCTGGAGCGCGGGGCTTTATCACTACCAGCTCGAGAACCGTGGTTTTGACATCACCTTTGCAGATCCCTCAGGCCTCTCGAAGCCGGATGACGTCCTGACGGCGCGCAACACGGCGGTGTTCGGCCTCATCGAAGCCGATCTCACGGACGAGATCACCGCAACGGTTGAAGCGCGGCATGCGGCTGAAGAAAAGCAGCTGATCGACTTCAACCCTGCCGGTGGTCCGGTGGTCTTCAACCAGATCTCCAAGTCCAACAAGATGACGCCGCGGGTCACGTTGCGCTGGAAGCCCAGCGACGAGTTCATGGCTTATGCGATCTACTCGGAAGGCGTGAAGCCGGGTGGCCTGAACGGCGCCGTTGGCGTTGGCGTGGGTAAGCCCTCGTATGCTCCCGAGACGTCGAAGAACCAGGAAATCGGCATCAAGGCGCTTCTGCTTGATGGCTCGCTGTCCGCAAACCTCGCGGGCTACCACATCGACGCGGAGAACGTTCAGCTGACGACGGCCGTTCCGCCGCTGGTCGGCGGCGGCGCGACGACCTCGATCGTCACCAACCAGGGTGTTGGCGAGACGTGGGGTGCGGAACTCGAATTGCGCTACTACCTGAACGAGAACATCAATCTCGGTGGTACGTATTCGTGGACCGAGCCGAAGTTCGTGTCGGGCTGCGATGAAGACCAGTGGATCCTGACCTCGGGCGGCGGTCTGCTGTCCGGCATCGGAACGGGCACGGGTGTTGGTACGGCGCAGGCAGGCTTCACGGGCAACTGCTCGATTGCCGGCAAGCTCTATCCGCTGGTTCCGCAGCACCAGGCCACGTTCGCGGTCGAGTATCGCTCTGACCAATTCGACATGTGGGGCAAGAGCTGGCAGTTCTTCACGCAGGGCGACGTGTCCTACGAGTCGACCAAGTTCGTGCAGGTTCACAACCTGGCTGAAACCGGTGACACGACCCTGGTCGGCGCCCGGCTCGGCTTCGAGGGTGAGAACTGGACGCTGTCGGCCTACGGCCAGAACCTGACCGACGAAGACTCGATCACGCTGGCGACGCGCTGGTTCACGACGCCGTATGGCTTCGGCGCCACCGCTTCGAGCACGCGGCCTGCCGGGTTCTCGGGTTCCTCGCCGCGCGCGTTCTTCGGCGGCATGCGCCCCGGACAGAACTTCGGCGTGGAGCTGAAGTTCAAGTACTGAGTTCAGAAGTCACGTCATTGCCCGAAGGGCCCGGCATGTCCGGGCCCTTTGTTGTTTGAGGGGCGGTTCGACAACGGCAGCGCAGGGCCGGATCATCAGGCGCTTACGTCTCGGCCTCTCGTCTCGGGCAGGAAGAGGCAGGCCAGGCCGAAGGCCACGAAGGTGATCGTAAACGGATACCAGAGGCCGGCGTATATATCGCCCGTCGCCGTGATCGCTGCGAAGGCGATGGCGGGCATGAAGCCACCAAACCATCCCGTCCCCACGTGATAGGGGAAGGACAGGGCTGTGTAGCGGATGCGGGCCGGGAAGAGCTCCACGAGGCAGGCAGCCAGCGGGCCGTAAAGGGCTGTTGCCGCCACCATGAACACGATGATGATCGCAAATACCGCGCGCGTGTCGAAGGCGGCCATGTCAGCAGCTGGTGGATAGCCTGCTGCCGCGAGTGCCTCCTTCAGGGTGGCGTCGAAAGCTTTCTTTGCCTGTCTTATGTCGGCGGCAGGCTGGCCGCGCAGGCTGGGGGCTTCGAGCCTTGCCACGCTGCCAATCGCGATCACGGCTGGCGCGCCCGGCCCGGCAGGTTCCGTGGTGTAGGCGATGCCGGCATTTGCCAGCGCGGACTTGGCCATGTCGCACGAGGATGTGAAGGCCTGTGCACCGCCGGTGAGGTCGAGCTGCAATGCGCAGTCGCCGGGGAATGCATGCACGACCACAGGGTTCTGCGCCTGGGCTTCCGCAAGTGCCGGGTTGGCAAACTGGGCGAGCGCGTGGAAGCCCGGAAAATAGGCGGCCAGCATCAGGACCATGCCAAACAGCATGACAGGCCTGCGGCCAACCCGATCCGATAGCCATCCGAAAAAGACGTAGAGCACGGCCGCCACAAGAGAGGCTGCCAGCATGAGTTCGGTCACGGCTGCGCCGGGCACTTTGAGGATCTTCTCGAGGAAGAACTGGGAATAGAAATATCCTGTATAGAAAACAACGCCCTGCGCCATCATCAGCGCAAACAGGGCGAGCAGGACGAGGCGCAGGTTCTGCCAGCGCAGGAAGGTTTCACCCAGCGCGTGCCTTGTGGTGCGTCCCTGCTCTTTCATGGCGCGGAAGACAGGGCTTTCGTCCATCTGCCGGCGGATCCAGACCGAGACCGCAAGGAGCACGACGGAAAACAGGAAAGGCAGGCGCCATCCCCATGCGACAAAGGCCTCCTCGCCCAGCGCCAGCCGCAGGCCAAGGATCAGGACAAGGGCGAGTACAAGACCACCCGCGGCGGATGCCTGGATCCAGCTTGTGCTGAACCCGCGGTTGCTGTTGCTGCTGTATTCGGCCACGAATATCGCCGCTCCGCCATATTCGCCGCCAAGCGCAAAGCCCTGCGCCAGCCTCAGGGTAACCAGCGCGATGGGTGCAAGCAGACCCGCATCGGCATAGGTGGGCAGCATGCCGATGAGCGTCGTTGCCACGCCCATCACGACGATGGTGGCCATGAAGGCGCCCTTGCGGCCCTGGCTGTCGCCGATCCGGCCGAACACGAGTGCGCCGAAGGGTCTTGCCACGAAGCCAGCCGCGAAGGTCGCAAGGGTCAGGATAAAAGCCTGGGCGTCCGGCAGCGCCGAGAAGAAGTGCTTGGCCAGGATGGTGGCGAGGGCCCCGTAGACGAAGAAGTCATACCATTCCAGCGCCGTGCCCACCGAAGCGGCAACCACGACCTTGCGCACGTGTGCATCACCCGACATTTCCCACTCCCGATCTGGTGACAGGACAGCCTGCCATGTTTCATGTGGTCCGGGTTTCGTGCCCGGGTTCCCCGGCCAGAATTGGTATAACATTCCTTTCGGGGGTGCCATACGCGCCTTCAGCCGTCGGGATGCGGTGACACTGCGTCCTGGCTGGTGCAGGTGACATCTGTCATGTCGCCCGACTTACGCGTTGCACTCGCTGGTCCAGGGGGCGGCATGCTCTGCTCTTCCGGCATCGCGAGGATAGTGCACCGTGAAGAGTTCAACTTCCCAGCCTGTTGCCCGATTGGAGTGTGTTGCCAAGTCCTATGCGGGACACCGGGTGCTGCAGGACTTCGACCTTACGCTTGAGGCGGGGTCTGTGGTCGCGCTGTTGGGGCCCAACGGGGCTGGAAAGTCAACCGTTGCGGGGCTGGTCACGGGGCGGCTTTTGCCCGATGCGGGTTCGGCTTGCCTGTTCGGCCGCGATCCGCGCGACCCAGAGGCGCGGGCCCGCATGGGCGTGATGCTTCAAGCCGCTGGCTTGCCCGATACCCTGACCGTTGCCGAGGCCGTCGCGCTGCATGCCGGCTATTACCGGCGACGCATGAAGACGACGGAAATTCT
>JBILGJ010000252.1:0-4728 GCA_044351125.1 Micropepsaceae bacterium | reverse complement strand
TCGGCCTACAGCCGTGTGCAGTATTATTACGATGGCTCCCGGCCGAACTGGAACGAGCGAACCTGTTGCCGCCGCAACGAACGTGACGGGTACCGGATCTTCTGGTCGACGGTCGGTGAATGCTACCGGAGCCGCGGCGAACGCACCTCCAACAAGGAGTGCCGCAAGAGTGGCGGGTTCTATCCCTATCCGGGAAGTCACGGTGGGGGCTATCCTGGCAGCAACTGGAGCGATGCCGACTGGAACGAGCGTGTCTGCTGCACGCGTGATGGCCATGTCTGGTGGGCCAGCCGCGGCGATTGCCGATGGTATGGTGGCCAGGCCACTGCCAACAAGGTCTGCCGCCGCAACTGAGCCGGCTGGCTCCTAGCCAACCGGCCCGCTAAGCGCCGCGTTCAGGATGATGCCCAGTCCCACGATGGTGGCGATGATGGGCATCATTCCTGCGTCTCTGAAGAAGACCCAAGGTATTGCGACAAACATCGCTGGCGACGCGAACTCGACCAGGCGGTGAAGGACGACGGGTATCAGCCTGATGATGCCAAAAGGATAGTCGGTCAGGACGCTCAGCCCCATTCCCATGACGACCAGGCCAACGGCGCACTGGGTTGCTTTCTCGTACTGCGTGTAGCCGCAGACCCACGGCGACACGAGCAGCAGACCAAGCAGGCATGCGTCGAGGAAGGCGCCGGCATTCAACGATATCGGCGCGTACTTCATGTCACTCCCCTCCCGTGAGCAGGGGCGGATTCTACGCTTGCGCCCTGCAAAAGGTACGTACCGGATTGCGCCGTTATCCAGCATCCGCTACACAGCCGCCTTCCATCGCACTGCAACAGGACACGGGGACGCCATGGCGCTCGACAAGTATCTTGAAGAAGGCATGTTCAGGAGCCGCTGGATCATGGCCCCGTTCTATGTCGGGCTCGTGCTCACGCTGGCCGTTCTCCTCGTCAAGTTCGTGCAGGAACTGGTCCTGTTTGCGCCGACGGTGCTTGAGGTGAGCGAGGCCAAGGTGATCCTGGGCGTGCTGACGCTGATCGACCTTGTGCTCGCAGGAAACCTGCTCTTGATGGTGATCTTTGCGGGCTATGAGAACTTCGTCTCGAAGATCGACACGGGCAACAGCGAAGACCGGCCCGACTGGATGGGCAAGGTCGACTTCAGCGGCCTGAAGCTGAAGCTGATCGGGTCGATCGTCGCCATCTCGGGCATTCACCTGCTGAAGGCCTTCATGGAGCTGAAGGAGATCGACAAGGAGAACCTCATGTGGCTTGTCATCATCCACATGGCCTTCGTCATCTCGGGCGTGCTGTTTGCGGTGATGGACTATCTCACGGCGCGCAGCCACGCGGTGATGCTGCAGGCTGAAGCCGCCCACGAGGCTGCGATGGCGCAGGCTGCGGCGATCAAGGCAGCGGCGTTGAAGGCTTAGATGCCGGGTGGCGGCGGCGGAAACGCCATGCCGTCGCTTCCCTCTGCGGCCGTGCCAGAGACGGCCGCAGCATGCAACGCCTGCCCAATGGGTGAGCCCGCCACGATCCGCGCGAAAAGCAGCGAACCCAGCAGGACGATCACCGTCCAGGCCCATGCGGGATGGACCCGCTTATGCAACCATGTTTCCCGACAGGCTGCGACCGCCACGAAGACGAGTGCGGCGAGTGAGGCGACCTCGAACGCGTAGGGCGTCAGGAACGGCATGGGCAGCAAGCGTCCGAAGCCCGGGCCCATCAGGAGCACAAAGCTTCCGATCTGCAGGCGCGGGTGCCAGTCGTGGTGCTTGCGCAGGCTGATGGCTGCCGCGAGAAGTCCGAGTGCGCCCAGCAGGGTCAACGGGTTGGCGACCAGGAAGTGCTGGGGCTGAAAGAAGAATGGCGTCCGCCCTGTACGCACCGTCTCCCAGGTGACCAGAAGGCCGAGAACCAGCAAGCCCACTGCCCAAACCGCTGCACCCCGTCCCAGCGTGCGATGGAGCCCCATGTTGCCTGCCTTCGCCAGCCATGGCTGGATCACGAAGATCGCAACCCAGCCCATGAATACGACAGCGTGCGCATGGATGACGAGCGGCGCGCTCAAGCTTGAGCGACCCATCGCGAAGTGAAAGGCGAAGCCGGTAACCTGCACGATCGCCATTACGGTCGCCAGGGTCCGGAAGAAACCAAGATCGCCGGGATGTGAACGCCCGCCCGTACCCACAAGATCCGCGGCCATTGTCGACGTCTCCTCAGCTAAGCGATGTGTAGCGAAAACGGGTGATGCACTCAAGCCACATGGGCGGGAGCGTCACCTGCGTCCGGCCCCACGGCAGAGTCACGGCGCGCTCGCATCCTGGATGACGGGGGTACCCGACGGCCGTTGCGTCAGAAATCGAACTTGGCCTGCGTGGTGGGCTTGCGCCTTGAGGGACGGCGCTCGGTCGGGGGAAGTCCTGACTTTCGGCTTCCGTGCTTCGACTGGATGGCATCGGCGGTGGAGCGGTAGGCCTGCCCCTTGCGCACCCCGTAAATGGCGGCGCGCGCGCTCGCGGCGGCCTGCATGTGGTCAACCAGCGGCGACGGATAGGTCCGGTCAAGCAAGATCCCGTGGCTGGCGAGGATATCGGATGGGGCGGTCCAGGGTTCGTGCAGGAAGGCCGTCGGCAGGGCTGCGATCTCAGGAACCCAGCGCCGGATGAAGGTGCCGTCGGGATCCTGGTCGCGTGACTGCTTGACGGGATTGTAGATCCGCGCCGTGTTGACGCCCGTGGTGCCCGACTGCATCTGGACCTGCGGGTAGTGGATGCCAGGCTCGAAGTCCGTGAAGCGGCGCGCGAGGACCTGCGCCGGCAGGCGCCAATCCTGCCAGAGGTGATAACTCGAGAAGGACATCACCATGCTGCGCATGCGGAAGTTCAGCCACCCTGTCCCCGCGAGGGAACGCATGCAGGCGTCGACGAAGGGAAATCCTGTCTGGCCCTCCTCCCAGGCCTTGACGATGGCGACGTGGTCATTGCCCACGGAGCGAAGACCCTCGCAGGACGGATGCAGCGCGCGGCGTTCGATCCCCGGCTCGTCCTCGAGTTTCTGGATGAAGTGGCAGTGCCAGTGCAGGCGCGAGGCGAAGGATGCGATTGACTGGGCGAAGGGCGTGTCGCCTTCTTCCCGCCAGCGCAAGCGTGCCCGCGTGGCGGCCTGATAGGTTTCGCGCATCGACAGGCAGCCCAGTGCCAGGTGCGCACTGATGCGCGAGCAGGCGGATGCGCCCTCGAGTGGCGAGGACATGGCGCGGCGATAGGGCCGGCCGCGCCGAGCGAGAAATGTCTTCAGGAGCCCGACTGCCTCGATGCGCCCGCCGCGCTGGCGCTCTGGGCAGGGATCATCGGCCAGGCCAAGACCAGGGGCGTCGGGCCTGTCGTCGCTATCGATTCCGGCATGACGCAGGCTTTGGGGCGCCTGCACGAGCGGGGCGCGCATCATGTCCTCCCATCGGGCTGCCCAGCCGTCACGCGTGTGCAGCGCGCGCCAGACCCCGTGCTGTCGGTGCTCGATGAAGGGGATGTCTGCGCGCCTCGCCCAGCGGCGCACCGCGCGGTCACGATCGTAGGTCCACAGCAAGCCTGTCTCTTCATGTGCATGGAGGGACGCAATGCCAACGCGAGCGTGGAGGTTCGATAGAACCTCGATCGCGTCGCCAACCTTCACCACAAGCCGCGAGCCCCGGGCCTTGAGGGCCGCATCGAGATCGTCGAGGCTCTCCTGCAGGAAGGCGTAGTGGCGCGCCGACATTTCAGGCTGCTGCCAGAGGGTGGGTTCGATAATGTAGAGCGGCAGGACCGGGCGGCCCGTCGCGCCTGCAGCCGCGAGTGCGGCATGGTCGTGGATCCGCAGGTCGCGCTTGAACCAGACGATTTCGATCATGTCCCTGCCAATTCCGCTACAAGCCGGGGGATCTGCTCGCGAAAACGAAAGAAGCCTGCTGTCGCGTGCGGCCAGGCGCGCTGGTCGAAATTGCGCCGCAGCTGTACGAGGCGAATGCCCTGGCGTTCGAGCTCGCAAACCACCTGTGCCAACGCGGTTGCTGTGCGGCCAGCAGGTGCATAGGGCGTGGCGACCTCGCTGACGCCGAGGGACCGTGCCCACTCCTTGATCCGGTTGGCCTCTATCGGGTGGGCGGGCATGCCGAAGGCCCTTGCGGCGCGGTCGAGCGCGTCATCGGCTGCGCCACGCGCAAAGCGCGCTGCCGGGCCTTCCTGTTCTCCAGCGGGCGGCAGGGTGAGCAGGGCGACGGCGGCGATATCTGCTTCAAGCGCGAGGCTTTCGGGATGCAGGTCGTCCTCGTGCAGGAGCAGGCCGACACGGCACGTGGACAGGCGAGCGGCGGCGGGAAGCGGGCGGATCGCAGGCGGTGGGCCGTCCTCGGATAACGGCAAGGCCTGCTCGTCCAACTGGCCTGCCGGACTGAAGCGCCCTTGCGTGTTGTCGCGGATGTTGTCGGCCCGGGCGAGATAGTGCTTGCCGCGCGTGTGCAGCCCCGCGACCCAGCGCCAGGACAGCGTGTTGGAGGCGGGGTCTGCATCAAGCAGGTGATCGAACATGAACGCGGCGCCCAGCTGCCATGGGAGCTTCAGGGTGAAGATCCAGATCGAGGCGAACCACATGCGCGCATGGTTGTGCAGCCAACCCGTGCTCACGAGCTCGTCGACCCAGGCGTCGAAAGCCTTGATGCCGGTCTGGCCCGCGATCGCGGCCT
>JBILGJ010000251.1:0-4730 GCA_044351125.1 Micropepsaceae bacterium | reverse complement strand
CAGAACCGCCCGTCGCGCCGAGCGCGGCCCAAGCCCGGGCAGCCGCGCAAGCAGTTGCACGAGCCGCTCGATCTCGGGGCCGGAGAGCGCAGCCGCCATGGATTAGAACTTCATGCCGGGAGGCAGCGGCAATCCACCCGTAACCTTCGCCATTTCATCAGACACGCGCGCATCAACCTTGGTGCGCGCATCGTTGATCGCCGCGAGCACGAGGTCCTCGAGCATCCCGACATCCTTCGGATCGGCGAGAGAAGGATCAATCCGCACACTCCGCGCCAGCCCCTTGCCGTTGAGCGTGACTTTGACCATCCCGCCGCCGGACTGTCCTTCGGCCTCCACCAGCGCAACCTTGTCCTGCGCCTCCTGGAACCGCTGCTGCAGCGCCTGTGCCTGCTTCATCAGGTCGTTGAAGTTCTTCATTCGCTTTCCCCTCCTTCACCAGGTCCGCCAAACTCGTCCCTGTCGCGGACAGCAACGAGGCGTGCCCCCGGAAACATCGCCATCGCCGACTTGAGCAGGGGATCCTGCTCGGCCGCTTCGCGTCGCGCCCGCTCGTGGGCCGCCCTCTGCGCGGCGATTGTGGGCGCACCCTCCGCGCCCGAGACCGTCACGATCCAGCGCTCGCCCGTCCACTTCGACAGACGGTCAGAGATCTCGCCCGGCAATGTCGCAGGAGCCGCCGGCTCAACCCGCAGTTCAAGACGCGTACGCTCGAAACTGACAAGATGCACCTGGTTCTCCAGCGCATAGAGCAGCCGCATCTCGCGCTTCTCGCGCACGAAAGCCAGAACGTCGGCAAAACTCTCAAGGCGCGGGCCCGCGTCCGCTTCGGCACGCACCACCGGCTCGGGCACGGCACGCGGTAAAGGCGCAGAAGCGATGCTGGCCGTGGTCTCACCGCCCGACGATGCGGCGCGAAGGCCAGCCGGCGGGGGCGGTGTCGACGCGCCAGCCGCAGGCGCCCCAACCGCAGCACCGCGCGGCGCAGATGTGGCACTGCTCGATCCGAGCGAACGGATGATCTGCTCCGTAGGCGGAAGTTCCGAGGCAAAGCCGATCCGGATCATTGCCATCTCGGCCGCCGCTGCCGCATCGGGCGCCGACTGCACCTCCGAAAGCGCTTTCAAAAGCAATTGCCATGTACGCGCCAGCTGTGGCACCGAAAGCTTCGCGCCCAACTCGCCAATCCGTCGCGCCTCCTCGGCCGGAGCCCCGGACATCGACACGCCACCCGTGACCTTCACGCGGGTCACCTCGTGGCAGATCTGCGCAAGATCCTGCACGACCGACAGCGGATCGGCGCCCGAGTCATACTGGCTGCGGAATTCCGTCAGTGCCTCGGGGATCGCCCCGCGCATGAGCCGCTCGAACAGCTCAAGCCCGCGGCTGCGGTCGGCAAGGCCAAGCATCTGCCGGACGGGTTCCTCCTCGATCAGTGCCCCACCCGCATGGGCAAAGGCCTGGTCGAGCAGGGACAGCGCATCCCGAACGGAACCCTCGGCCGCCCGCGCGATCAGCCGCAGCGCTTCCGGCGCGGCGGGTTGCTGCTCCAGATCGCAGATGCGGGCAAGGTGAGCGGACAATTCATCGACCGTCACGCGCTTGAGGTCGAAGCGCTGGCAACGCGAAAGCACCGTGATGGGCACGCGCCGGATTTCGGTGGTTGCAAAAGCAAACTTCACATGGCCGGGCGGCTCTTCAAGTGTCTTGAGAAGCCCGTTGAATGCGGCCTTCGACAGCATGTGGACTTCGTCGATGATGTAGACCTTGTAGCGCGCCTGCGCCGGGGCATAGCGCACGCCCTCGATGATCTCGCGGATATCGTCGATGCCGGTGTGCGAGGCCGCGTCCATTTCATGCACATCGACATTGCGCGACTCTGCAATCGATACGCACGGCTCGCACACGCCGCATGGCGTCACGGTCGGAGCAGTGAGGCTGCCGTCAGGGCCGACGCAGTTGAGAGCCTTTGCAATGATGCGTGCCGTGGTCGTCTTGCCCACGCCGCGCACGCCGGTCAGCATGAAGGCATGCGCAATCCGCCCGGCAGCGAAGGCATTGGCAAGCGTGCGCACCATGGCCGACTGGCCGATGAATGCATCTTCGAATGTTTGGGGACGATATTTTCGCGCCAGCACCCGATAGGCGGCATCGGACCTGTCCCGCATCACGGGCGCCGCGTCATCGCTGCCGGAACCAGGCCCCCCGGAACCGGCAACCTTGTCCTTTTTGCTGGCCATGCGCGTGACGCAATCCAAGGTGAGAGGCTGACGAACGACCCGAGTCGAAACTCGTTGCGGCTGCTTCCTTCCGGACCTGACCGGGTTGGCGAGGAACTCGTCCGCCGCCAACCTCTCAGGGGTACTATATCGGGCCCGGCGCGGCAAAACGCAAGCACTCCGGACATTGCGGCACAAAGCCCCGCCGTGCGAAGCTTCGCGCATCAAAACCTGTGGAAAGCCACCCCGCCAGATGCGCCTGGTCCTGCCCAAGAACCCCAATGTTTTCGCCAATTCCCCGCTCGACCGGGCAGCCCACAGGCGCGCCGACGCGGCCTGGCTTTCAGCCGCGACCAATGACAGGACCTCGTCCTTCATGCCCCTCTGGAAGCTGAACCCCTTTGTCATACGCGGCCGTGACGGCAAGCGCGAGGCAGGGTGGATCACCGCCGACCTCGCCCGCCCGCTGATGCGGCCGGAGGCGACGGCGATCTTCCTCGGCTCCCACCGCGACAGCGCCCACTTCGCCATCGACATCTCGGCCGAGGTCGACCCGGAACGTTCAGGCCCGCTGGCAGGTCTTGGCACGTTTGCCGACCTGCGCACCATCGCGGGCGAAATCGATCCCGGCGATGCGGCCATCCTCGCCCAGGCGAAATCCCTGATAGACTGGCACCAGCGTCACGGCTTCTGCGCCAATTGCGGCGCGCGCACGGCGTCGACGGATGCCGGCTACAAGCGCACCTGCGAGGCATGCCGGACCGAGCACTTCCCGCGCACAGACCCCGTGGTGATCATGTTGCCCACCCATGCCGACACCTGCCTGATGGGTCGCCAGCCCAAATGGCCGGCCGGTTTCTTCTCCGCGCTGGCAGGTTTCATCGAGCCTGGCGAAACGATCGAGGAAGCCGTCGCACGCGAATGCAAGGAAGAGGCGGGCATCAGCATCGACGAAGTCGCCTTCCACTCGACCCAGCCCTGGCCCTACCCTTCATCGCTGATGATCGGCTGCTTCGCGCGGGCAACGACAACCGAAATCACACTCGACGGCAACGAACTGTCGGAAGCCAGATGGTTCACCCGCGACGAGATCCGAGCCGCCATGGAACGCGGCAGCCCCAGCCTGCGCCTGCCCCCACCGCTTGCGATTGCCCACCAGCTTGTGAAGACCTGGGCCGACCAGTCAAGCTGAGCCTTCAGCCGGGATTGCGGGCGATCGTCTTGCGGAAGGGATGTGCCGGGTAGACGCCGAGCACGCGCAGTGACGACGAGAAGAATTGCAGCTCCTCGAGGGCAAGGCGCACGTTGCGCTCCTCCGGGTGCCCCTCGATATCGGCATAGAACTGCGTCGCGTTGAACGAGCCCTCGAGCTGATAGGACTCAAGCTTCGTCATGTTCACGCCGTTCGTCGCAAATCCGCCCATGGCCTTGTAGAGCGCGGCCGGAACATTGCGCACGCGGAACACGAACGTCGTGATGACGTCGCCGCTGTCAGCCTCGGCATCATCGGCCTCCTGCGCCATGATCAGGAAGCGCGTTGTGTTGTGGGGCGCGTCCTCGACATCCGCCTTCAGGATATCAAGCCCGTAGATCTCTGCCGCCAGCCGCGACGCCAGGGCGGCCGCACTTGGATCTCCGGCTTCCGCGATGTGCCGTGCCGATCCGGCCGTGTCAGCGCCCACGACCATCTTCAGCCCGAGGCTGCGGATGATGTTGCGGCACTGTCCAAGCGCAGGGATCTGGCTCATCACCGACCTGATCCCGTCAAGCTTTGCGCCCTTCAGGCCAAGTAGCTGGTGATGGATGCGCAGGAAATGCTCGCCCACGATATAGAGACCGGACTCCGGCAAAAGATGATGGATGTCCGTGATGCGGCCATGCAGCGAGTTTTCAATGGGCAGCATCGCAAGCCGCGCCTGTCCGTCCTTCACTGCCGCAAACACGTCCTCGAATGTGGCGCAGGGCAGCGCGATCATCGACGGGAACACCTCGAGGCAGGCCATGTGGGAATTCGCACCGGGCTCGCCCTGGAAGGCAATTGTATTTTTTGGATCCGAAGTCATTTCACACTCTTCTTCCTGCGGCCGATGAGCTCGCGCGCCCGCTCAAGATCGGCAGGCGTGTCGACCCCGAGCGGAACGGCATCAACGACCCGGACAGCAACCGACATTCCAGCCTCGAGCGCACGCAGCTGCTCCAGCTTCTCGCGCATCTCGAGCGGTGACGGCGGCAGCTTCACGAAGCGCTCCAGCGCTGCGCGGCGATAGGCGTACATGCCGATGTGATGATAGTGGGGAGCCTCGCCCCAGGGCGCAGTGGCCCGCGTGAAGTAGAGCGCCCGTCCCTCATTGCGACCCGGCGGCAGCGCAACCACCGCCTTGACGACATTGGGATTGGTGCGCTCGGGCTCCTCCACGATCTCCGTAACCAGGGTCGCAAGGTCGGCACCCGACTGCTGAAGCGTTTCGATGACGCCCTTGACCAACGCCGGGTCGAGCGTGGGCAGGTCGC